>JACPIQ010000030.1 GCA_016188005.1 Candidatus Rokuibacteriota bacterium
GTGACCGGAGAGTGCCAGGTGACCGATGCCGAAGGGAACGCGGTCGTCCCGAACGCGAACCCCTTCTACCTCTGTCGCTGCGGGGCCTCCGCCAACAAGCCGTTCTGCGACGGCCAGCACAAGAAGATCGAGTTCAAGAGCTAGTCGCCCCGCCCAAATCCGAAGACAGGGCGCCGGCCGGGGCGGGGGGCCTCCCCGCGGAACACGCTGAGTCGCATCCCGCGGCTACGTCTCGTGACGAGCCACGAGATCGAGGTCTTCGGCTCCGGTATCGCGCAGAAGCCACGGTTCCGCGGGGGGCCCCCCGCCCCGACCGGCAATCTTCGGATTTCCGCGCGGGGCGACTAGGCCTTGAACTCGACCTTCTTGTGCTGGCCGTCGCAGAACGGCTTGTTGCCGGAGGCGCCGCAGCGGCAGAGGTAGAAGGGGTTCGCCTTCGGGACCAGTGCCTTCCCCTCTGCGTCGGTCACCTGGCATTCTCCGGTCACGACGATGGGGCCGTTCGCGAGGACCTTCATGGTCACGGGCATGAGCACTCTCCTTGGAATGGATTCGGCCCCTTGCGCGAGAGGCCGGTCGGCAGTATACACCGACGGCGGTGGCCCAGCTGGCCGCGCACGTGTCAGGCGCCCACGAGCCGCCGCAGGGCCTCGCGGTACTTCTCGGCGGTCCTGGCGATGATGTCGGCGGGCAGGCGCGGGGCCGGCGGCTTCTTGTTCCACGGCTGCCGCTCCAGCCAGTCGCGGACGAACTGCTTGTCGAAGGAGGGGGGGCTCGCGCCCACCCGGTACTCGCTCACGGGCCAGAAGCGCGACGAGTCGGGCGTGAGGATCTCGTCGATGAGGAATACGGCGCCGGCCGCATCGGTGCCGAACTCGAACTTGGTGTCGGCGATGATGATGCCGCGGGTGGCGGCGTACTCGGCGGCGCGGGTGTAGAGGCTGATGGCCGCCTGGCGGACCTCGCGGGCGACCCCGGCGCCCAGGCGCCGCTCGGCCTCCGCGAACGGGATGTTCTCGTCGTGCTGGCCGGCCGGCGCCTTGGTGGAGGGGGTGAAGACGGTCTCCGGCAGCTTCTGCGCCTCCTGAAGGCCTGCCGGCAGCGCGATCCCGCAGATCGCCCCGGTCTTCTGGTACTCCTTCCATCCCGAGCCGATGATGTAACCGCGCACGATCGCTTCGATGGTCAGCGGCGTGAGACGCCGCGCCACCATCGCCCGCCCGCGCACCTGGGCGCGCTCCGCCTCGCCCGAGACCACCGACTCCGGGTCGATGCCGGTGGTGTGGTTGCGCACCAGGTAGCCGAGCTTCTTGAACCAGAAGTCGGACAGGGCAGTGAGCACCTCCCCCTTGCCGGGGATGGGGTCCTCGAGCACGACGTCGAAGGCCGACAGGCGATCGGTCTGCACGATGAGGAGCTTGTCCTCACCCACCGCATAGATGTCCCGCACCTTGCCGCTGTGCAGGAACGGCAGGCTCCGGATGTCGGTCCTGAGCAGCGGCGTCATTTCATCGTGACTCGTCGATGCCCCGGGCCAGGCGCTCGAAGCGGCGGCGCAGCGGCTCGAGCCCCTCCGCGTGGGTGATGACGTGGAGGCGGTTGTCGCGGACAGCGCGCAGGACGCGCTCGGCCACGTGCTCCGGCGTGAGGTAGCGGCCGATCAGCTCCACCGCGCGGCCCGGCGGGTCTTCCGGGTTCAGGAGGTGGGTCGGCCGGTTGCGCGAGCTCTGGCGGATCCGGGTGGTCACGCCCATGGGGCAGAGCACCGAGACCCCGATGCCGTAGGGGCGCAGGTCCTTCGAGAGCGTCTCGGACAGCCCCACCACGGCGTACTTGGTGGTGTTGTAGACACCGAGCCCCTGCGAGGCGATCAGGCCGGCCATGGATGCGGTGTTGACGATGTGGCCGCCCTGCTTCTGGGCGATCATGCGCGGCACGAAGGTCTCGATCCCGTGGATCACGCCCCACAGATTGACGCCGACCACCCATTCCCAGTCGCGATGGGTCGCCGCCTCGAGACCGCCGCTCACGGTGACGCCCGCGTTGTTGCAGAGCACGTGGACCCCGCCGAAGTCTTGCCAGGCCCGGTCGGCCAGGGCCTGGACGTCCGCGAGCCGGCTGACGTCCGTCCGCAGCGTGATGACGCGCGCCCCGGCGGCCCCGACCTGCGACGCGGTCTCGTCCATGCCCGGCCCGTCCAGGTCGGCGATGACGACGCGCATGCCCTCGCGGGCGAAGGCCAGGCAGAGGGCGCGCCCGATCCCGCTGGCGCCCCCGGTGACCACGGCCACGCGATCCGTCAGGGTGTCCACCGGGCGCGAGTGTGGGGCCGTCGCCGCGGCGATGTCAAGAGTGTGTCGCCTGGGCGACTCTGGTATCCTCCGTAGGGCGCCAGCGGCCCGTCGCGGCGCAACGGGAGAAGAGATCATGGATCATCGCTTGCCCATCACGGTCGTGCCCGGCCGGTACGACATCCGGCTCGAGCCCGATCTCGACACCGCCACCTTCAGGGGCGAGGAGACCATCGCCGTCACCGTGCGGGAACCGGTGACGGAGATCCTGCTCAATGCGGCCGAGCTCTGCATCCTCGCCGTCACAGCCCGCGACGCGAGCGACGCGGCGGTGGAGGGGCGCGCGGAGCTCGACGAGGCCGCCGAGCGCGCCCGGCTCAGCTTTCCCTCGCCCCTCCTCCCCGGCCAGTGGCGCCTCACGCTCCGCTTCACCGGCACCCTGAACGATCGCCTCCACGGCTTCTACCGCAGCACGTACAAGGACGCGGCCGGGGCCTCCCACACGCTGGCGGCCACCCAGTTCGAGGCCACCGACGCGCGCCGCGCCTTCCCGTGCTGGGACGAACCCGGCTGCAAGGCCGTGTTCGGCGTCACGCTCGTGGTCCCCGAGCGGCTGGCCGCGGTGTCCAACACCGCCGTCGTCCGCGAGGAGCGGACGGAGGACGGCCGCAAGGTCGTCACCTTCGCCGACTCCATGAAGATGTCCACCTACCTGGTGGCCTTCATCGTGGGTGAGCTGGAGGCGACCGCGCCCGTCATGGTGGGCCAGACGCCGCTGCGCGTCTGGTGCGTGCCCGGCAAGCAGCCCCTGGCGCGCTTCGCGCTGGAGGCCGGCGCCTTCGCGCTGGACTTCTTCGAGCGGTACTACGGGCTGCCGTACCCCGGAGACAAGCTCGACATGCTGGCCATCCCGGACTTCGCCGCCGGAGCGATGGAGAACCTTGGCGCCATCACCTATCGCGAGACCGCGCTGCTGGTGGACGAGACGGCGGCCTCCCACACGGAGCTGGAGCGCGTGGCCGACGTGGTGGCACACGAGGTGGCGCACATGTGGTTCGGGGACCTCGTGACGATGGCGTGGTGGAACGGCATCTGGCTCAACGAGGCCTTCGCCACGTTCATGGAGATGCTGGCGGTGGAGGCCTGGAAGCCTCAGTGGGAGCGCTGGGTCACCTTCGGGGTGTCGCGCGCCGCCGCCATGGGCGTTGACGGCCTCCTGTCGAGCCGCCCCATCGAGTTCGAGGTGCGGGCGCCGCGCGACTGCGAGGCCATGTTCGATCTGCTCACGTACGAGAAGGGCGCTTCGGTGCTGCGCATGCTCGAGCAGCACCTGGGGCCCGAGGTGTTCCGCGACGGCGTCCGTCGCTATCTCCAGCAGCACCGCCACGGCAACGCCGAGACCACCGATCTCTGGAAGGCCCTCGGTGAGGCGGCCCGGCAGCCGATCCCCGAGGTGATGGACGCCTGGATCTTCCGCCCCGGCTACCCCGTGGTGACGGTGGAGAAGGACGGGCCCGGCCTCAAGCTCTCCCAGCGGCGCTTCACCTATCTCGAGGCCGGGCCCGAGGAGAGCGAGCACTGGCGCATTCCGGTCGCGCTGCGCGCCTCGGTCAAGGGAGGCTGGGTCGAGAAGCGGGTGTTGCTCGAAGAGGCCGAGGTACGCGTGGCGCTGCCCGCCCCGGCGGACTGGGCGGTGGCCAACGCGGGCGGGCACGGGTTCTATCGGGTGCAGTACGCGCCGGCCATGCTGCGGCGGATGGCCAAGGCGCTGTCGCGCATCCCGCCCATCGAGCGCTTCAATCTGGTCAGCGACGCGCTGGCGCTCACCCAGGCGGGCGCCATGTCGGCCGCCGAGTACCTGGACCTGACGGGCTCCTTCCGCGATGAGACGGACCGCAACGTCTGGGCCGTGCTCACCGGGTCCCTGGCGTACCTGAACCGGATCCTGCCCGAGACCGTGCGGCCCCGGCTCGAGGCCTGGGTCCGCCACCGGCTGGAGCGGGCCGTGGAGCGGCTGTCCTGGGAGCGGCAGCCCGAGGAGAGCGAGCTCGCACGCCAGCTCCGTGCCGATCTCCTCCGCGCCCTCGGCACGCTGGGCAACGACGAGGAGACGCAGCGGCGCGCGCGGTCGGTCTACGAGGGCTACCGGCACGACGAGACGGTCGTGGATCCCAACCTGCTGCCCGCCCTCATCGCGATCCTCGCCGCCTCCGGTGGCGAGGGCGAGTACGAGGAGTTCCTCCAGCGCTTCAAGAGCGCGCGCACGCCCCAGGAGGAGCAGCGTTACCTCTACGCGCTCGCCGCCTTCCGCCAGCCCGAGCTGATCCGCCGGACGCTCGCGCGCACCATCAATGGCGAGGTCCGGAGCCAGGACGCCCCCTTCCTGGTGCGCGCGCTGCTGGGTGGCGTGTACTCACGGGGGCTCGCGTGGGACTTCGTCAAGGAGCACTGGGAGACGATGGCGCGGCAGTACCCGGGCAGCGCCTATCGGCGGATGTACGAGGGCGTCACGGCACTGGTGAGCCCCGAATGGGAGCAGGAGGTGCAGGAGTTCTTCGCGAGCCGGGGCATCGTGCTCGGCGGCAAGACGCTCGAGCAGTACCTCGAGCAGCTGCGCGTCGCCGTCCGCTTCCAGGAGCGGGAGGCAGCGGCGCTGGCCGCGCTCCTGGCGCGCCCTCCCCGCTGACGGGACGTCCACGGAGTCCGGCGGCAGTCGCGGATGGGGCAGAGGAACCCGACTACGGGAGGGGGGCGCATGGACTTCGACCTGATCCTCCGCGGCGGAACCGTCATCGATCCCGGGCAGGGCGTCGACGGGCCGTGCGACGTGGCCTTCGCCAACGGCCGTGTGGCCGCGTTGGGTCCGGACCTTTCCGTCACGGCCGCCGAGGTCGTGGATGTCACTGGCAAGCTCGTGACGCCGGGGCTCATCGATCTGCACGGCCACTTCTTCCATCGCGGCCAGCCGCTCTTCGTGGATCCGGACGATCTCTGTCTGCCCGGCGGCGTCACCACTGCGGTGGACGCCGGGAGCAGCGGCTGGGCGACCTACGCGGGGTTCCGCGAGTACGTCATCGCGCGCGCCGAGACCCGCGTGCTGGCCTTCCTCCACCTGGCGACCACAGGTCTGGCCACACTGGCGGCCGGCGTCGGGGAGCTCGAGGACCTCCGCTTCGCCCAGGAGGAGCGCACGCGCGACGCCTTCCGGCGCTTCCCCGAGCTCCTTGGGCTCAAGGTCCGCATCCAGCGCGCGGCGACGGGGGAGGCCAACGCCCTGCCAGCGCTGGAGATGGCCCGCCGCATCTGCGACGACGCGAGCACGCGGCTCATGGTGCACGTCTCGGGGACGCCGATCCCGCTGCCGGTGATCCTCGACCGGCTCAGGCCCGGCGACGTCGTGACGCACATCTTCAACGGCCACGAGCACGGGATCCTGGACGGCGCGGGGAAGGTCCTCCCCTCCGTCCGCGACGCCGCGGCGCGGGGGGTGATCCTCGACGTGGCCCATGCCGGCGTCCACTTCGACGTCGAGGTGGCCCGGGCCGCGCTGGCCCAGGGGTTGCCACCCACGACGCTGTCCACCGACATGGTGAGACCTGCCGTGGCGCGCCGCATGTACGACCTGCTCGGCGTCATGTCAAGTTTCCTCGCCCTGGGACTGCCGCTTCCCGAGGTGATCCGCGCCGTGACGGAGGCCCCGGCGCGGGCGATCGGCCAGGCGGGCAAGCTCGGCGCGCTGGCGCCCGGCGCCTCCGGGGATGCGGCGGTGCTCGACCTCGAGGAGGGCGACTTCACCTTCGGGGATGCCGCCGGCCACGACTTCAAGGCCGCGCGCCGCTTCGTCCCCGTGCTCACCGTCCGTGCGGGCCGCCGGTGGCGGCGCCGCTGAGCCCTCTCCGGGCCCTCGGAGTTCCGGGTCGGCTCACAGGGCCAGCAGCTCGTCGGCCAGGCGCAGCAGCCGCCAGCCGTCAAGGGCGCGCCGGGCCGTCGCCTCCCAGACGCCTCGAGGGCCGGTGTGATGAAAGGACTCGAGGATCACGACCCGGGCCCGGCCCTCGGCCGCCTGCGCCAGCCTCAGGCTTTCCGTGAAGGGGATGGACTCGTCACCACTCCCGTGGGCGATCAGGAGCCGCCCGTGGAGCGTGGGGATGGCGGGAAGCGGCGAGAGGCGGTCAAGGGCCTCCAGCGCCCGGGACGGCAGGCGGGACAGGAGCGGTGCCACAAGGTCCTCGCGCCGGTTCAGCGCCAGGGCCATGGCCGCCTGTCCTGCCTCGCCCAGGGCGCTCTCCAGGCCCGTGGTCGGATCCGCGGGGTCGGCGAGCTTCCGCCGCGCGATCGCGGCGAGCCCCTCGCGATCCCTCTCGCTGTCCACGAAGCCCGCCAGCAGGGCGACGAGCTTCCAGCGGTTGTACTCCTCGTGTCGCTGCACGTAGCGCCGGCCGCCGAGCTCGTGGACGCCCGTCGAGATGTAGGCGATCACGTGGCGCAGATCGGCATAGCCCCCGAAGCTCCCGGCCAGGCGGACCTCGGGGAGGGTGGCGGCCGCCAGCAGGGCGGGCCCGGCCCCGAAGCTCAGGCCCACGACGCCGACGCGGTCGCCGAGGCCCGCGGCGTGCTGGATGGCCGCGCGGATCTCGTCCACCTCGCGCCCGCCGAGCCGGAGCGCGGCCAGTCCCTCGACGTGCGGGACGAGAACGAGCAGCCCATGGCGGGCGAGCAGCCGGGCCAGACGCATCAGCTCGGGATGACGCCGACCCGCGGGAGAGAGGCCGTGAACCAGGACGAGGGCACCCCGCGGCCCGGGGCGGCGGTAGAGATCGGCGTGGACGGGTCGGCCGCCAGCGCCGAAGCTCACCTCCGTGCGGATCGCGTCCCGGGCGACGGGTGCGAGCCACCGCTCGGTAGAAGGGAAGGCGAGGGCCAGGGTGAACGCGACGGGCGCGCCGAAGCGCCACGCCAGCGCCAGCCCGAGGAGTGCCGCCAGGAGTCCTGCTCCCAGAAGCCGGCGGCCGCGCGAGCTCATGGCTCCGTCGCCCGGCTCGCTCCCGCTCGCCCCATTTCCATATCCGCTCGCCTCGCCTAGCGGCTGCGGCTCGCCCGGCGCGTCAGACGGCGCCGGGTCGCGTCGTCAGAACGAAGACGGCCAGGGCCGCGAGCCCCGCACCGGCGAGGCCCGTCGCGCAGAGGTAGATGACGAGGTAGGAGGCCGTCACGTCGTAGAGCCACCCCGACATCCAGGGGCCGGCGGCGGCGCCCAGGCTGTTGCCGATGCTGAGAAGCCCGAAGACGGCGCCGTACCGAGCCGGCGGGGCGATGCGGCTCAGGAGGACGGCGACGATGGTGGCCCTCGAGCCCAGCGGCAGGAAGAGGAAGAGCGCGTAGCCGTAGGCGACGAGCCGTCCCGGCCAGGCCTCCATCCCGAGGAGGCAGAGCATTCCCACGATCGAGCAGCTGAAGGACAGGAAACCCGCCGGCGGGCCCCCGAAGCGATCGGCCGCGAGGCCGGCCAGGGCCCGCCCGATGGCGGCGAGCACGCCGCCCACGGCGAGGAGCACGGAGGCCTCGGCCGCCGAGAGGCCGCGGGCGGTGAAGTAGAGCGCGTGCTGGGTGGTGGCGAGATAGCCGAAGAGCGGCGGCACCGCGAAGACCACTGCGAGGGCCCAGAAGGGCACCGAGCGGACGATGCCGCCCACGCTGCGCGGCGCCGTGAGGTCTCCGGCCGGCGTCCTGGCTGCGGGGATCTCGAGCCGGGTCGGGCACACCCGCCAGCCCCACGCGATCAGCGCCACCAGGGCGACGACGTAGCCGGCCAGGGCGCCGCGCCAGCCTGTCAGCGCGATCGCCCCCTGGATCCCCGGCGCCAGCGCATAGCCCGCCATGGAGCCGGAGAAGGCGATTCCCATGGCGAGCCCCCGGCGCCTGACGTAGACGTCGGCGAGCAGCGCGGCCTGCGTCACCATGCCCGTCAGGCCCACGCCGATGCCGCCGCCCAGCCCCACCGCGCCGATGAACATGGGGAGCGAGGTGGCCAGCGTCCCCACGGCGAGGCCCGTGGCCGCGGCGCCGAGGCCGAGCGTCACGATCAGGCGGGGGTTCCAGCGCGAGACGAGGTAGCCGGACAGCGGCCCGAGCACCGCGCCGCCGATCCAGAGGAAGGACACGGTGGAGGCGGTGGCGCCGCGAGAGCCCCCGAACTCGGTGAGGAGGGCGGGGAAGAAAATCGGGAAGGCATTACCGAGCCCGGAGACGAGCAGCATCGAGGCGAATGCGAGCCACAGCCGCGGGTTCGCCAGGGTCTCCCGGTCCGGGGTCACCCGGCCATTATGGCCGAAACCGGCGTCCGTCGTATCGCTCGGGAGCGGGAGCACGCGGAGGCCGCGAGAGGGGCGTGATACGATGACGCCATGGCCGTGCCGCCGCGCTACCCACTCGCGCTCGCCCCGACGCCGATCCTCAAGCTCGACCGCCTCTCCGCCCAGCTCGGCGTCGAGCTCTATCTCAAGCGGGACGACCTGACCGGCCTCCTCGAGTCGGGGAACAAGGTCCGCAAGCTGGAGTTCCTGGTGGGGGAGGCGGTCGCCCAGGGGGCCGACACGCTCATCACGTGCGGGACGCTCCAGTCCAACTGCTGTCGCGCGGTGTCGGCGGTGGCGGCGCGGCTGGGGCTCCGGGCCGTCCTCGCAGTAAAGGGTGGCAAGCCCGAAGCCTATGACGGGAACCTGCTCCTGGACCGGCTGCTCGGCGCCGATGTCCGGTATCTGTCGGGCGCCGAGTTCGAGCGCGTGGACCAGGTGCTCGCGGACCTCGCCGACGAGGTGAGGGCGCGGGGCGGCCGGCCCTACGTCATCCCGGAGAGCGGCTCCAACGAGGTGGGGGCGCTCGGCTACCTGGAATGCGCCGTGGAGCTGGCCGGACAGATCGGCCAGGGCGCGCCCCGCTTCGACAGCGTCGTCATCACGGCATTCAGCGGGAGCAGCCAGGCGGGGCTGCTGATGGGCAAGCAGCTGGCGGGCCTGCCCTCCGAGGTAGTGGGAGTGCCCATCGCACTGCCGGGCGCGCAGGTGCGCGACTACATCGCCCGGACCATGGTCAAGGCCATCACCCGGTTCGGCCTCGCCATCGAGGTGCCGAAGAGCATTCACCTGCTCGACGGCTATCAGGGCAGGGGGCGGGCCGCGGTGGGCGACGAGGAGCTCCGCACCGTCGTCCAGCTCGCGCGCCAGGAGGGCGTGGCCCTGGACCCCGTGTACACGGCCAAGGCCTTCGCCGGGCTCCTCGACACGCTCCGCAAGGACCCTCAGGCGCTGGGCCAGCGCGTGTGCTTCATCCACACGGGGGGAATCTTCAGCCTGTTCCCGTTCAGGGTGCCGCTCTCCCGGTTCCTGGACGGGGAGCCCCTCTTCTCCTCGTAGCCCCGAGACAGCCGTGCCCGAGCTCTCGCTGGTGGGCGCCGATCTGGACGGGCTGAGCCTCCACTACGTCAGGGAGGGGCGCGGGCCTGCGACAGTCCTGATCCACGGCCTGGGCGGGTTCGCCGAGTCGTGGCGCGGCACCATCGCGGCCCTCAGGGGCCGGGGCACGGTGATCGCGCTCGACCTCCCGGGCTTTGGCCGATCCGCGAAGCCGCGGCGCGACTACCGGCTGTCCTTCCACGCCCGCGCGGTGGAGGGCCTGCTCTGCGCCCTTGGCGTCGAGCGCGTCCGGCTCGTGGGACACTCCCTCGGCGGCGCGGTGGCGGTGGCCCATGCCGTCCTCTTCCCCGACCGCGTGGAGCGCCTGGCGCTCCTCGGCGCCACCGTGCCCGGCTTTCCGCTGCGCGCGTCCCTCGCCTACCGCCTCATGGTGCTGCCCGGGGTCGGGGAGATCGTTTCGAGCCTCCTCACCCCCAGCCTCTGCGCGGCCGCGCTGGCCCGCTGCTTCGCCGCTCCCGAGCCCGACGAGATCGCGTTCCTCGTTTCCCACGAGTACGCCGCCCGCACGAGCCCGGCGGGTCGCGCCGCTTATCTCTCCACGCTCCGCTCGGTCAAGGCCGACTTCACCGCGGACGCCGCGGCGTGCCGGAGGGCGCTGGGTCGACTGGAGGTACCGTCGCTGATCGTCCACGGCCGGCAAGATCCGGTGGTCCCGATGTCGCATGCGGCGGCGGTGGCTCGGGAGCTGCCCGTGGCGGAGGGGCGTTGGCTCGACCGCTGCGGCCATTTCCCCCAGATCGAGCATCCGGCCACGGTGAATGGTTGGCTGGCCGACTTCCTCTACGCGGGGACCCGCTCCCGCTGACCCCACGCGGCCGTGCCGGCGACACCCGGCGGGCGACGCGGCGCCGCAGTGACCGCGACTGAGATCGCCCGAGCTATCGATCGAGCGCGAGGATCCGGCGGGGGCGGGCGTGGCGAAGCCCGGGTGCCCGCGCCGGGGTCGACGGCGACTCGGATCGCGTGATGGAGGTCGCGCTGGGCGATCGTCCGGCGGGGGCGGGCGTGGCGAAGCCCGGGTGCCCGCGCCGGGGTCGACGGCGACTCGGATCGCGTGACGGAGGTCGCGCTGGGCGATCGTCCGGCGGGGGCGGGCGTGGCGAAGCCCGGGTGCCCGCCCCACTTCAAAGAGAGTAGGTCTTGCCCTGCTCGAGGATGTGGATGCGGGCGGGGTCGATCTGGGCCAGCTCCTCGGCTGTCTCCTGGTACAGCTGGGGCTTGACGTGGAAGATCCAGACGGGCAGCTCCGGGGGCATCTTGTCGATCTCGCGGCCCAGCATGGCCGGCGTGAGGTGGCCCGAGGCGCGCGCGTGAGCATCGAGCCGGTTGGGGAAGGCCGTCTCCACCACGAGGGCCTTGAGCCCGCGCATCTCTCTCGCTGCCTGCCACAAGCGCACCGTGGGGCCGGTGTCGCCGCTGTAGACGAATCCCGTCTCCCCATCGTGCACGATGAACCCCGCGGCGGCTACCGCATGATCCACCAGGATCGGCGTCACCCACAGGTCACCGACGCGCGCCTCGGCGTCCTCGGGGAGCGCGCGGAACCTCAGCACCGGCTCCGAGCGAGATGGGATCGCCGCGAAGTTCGGCCAGAGGAGGTCGTTGAAGGCATGGGTGCGGAGCGTGTCGATGACGGGGCCGATGCTGCAGGCGGTGACGTACCGCTCGGGAGCGATCATGGCCAGGGTGTCCGCGAGGAAGGCGAGGCCCACCGTGTGGTCCAGGTGGGCGTGGCTCAAGACGGCGTGCTCGACGGCGACCTGCTCGGGAACGGAGAGGAGGCCGCCGACCGTGCCGGCGTCCACCAGCACCCGGTCGTCCACCAGGAACGCCGATGGCCGCTGCCCCGGCCCCTCGCTGCCATAGGCCCCCAAAACCTTGAGCCTCACCGGACCCCCATTCCCTCGGGCGGGCCCCGAGGCTGCGATTGCGCGGATTCTAGTGTACCGGACGCAGGGCGGTCAAGCCGAATGGCCCCGCGTGCGTGCGGGACCACCCTCCTTCGCCTTGCGGAGCTCTCCGGGCCTGTGGGAGAATCCGACCCATGGCCACGCTGCGCGCCGTCGACGGCTTCGATTTTCCCGCCATGGCACGGGCCCTCGTCCTCGGCGACAAGGACACCGTGTTCAGGATGACGCAGGAAGGCTTGGCGCTGGCGCTTCCGCCCACCGACCTCATCTTCCGCGGGCTCATCCCCGGCATGGACGTGGTGGGCGAGAAGTTCCGGCGGAACGAGTACTACGTGCCGCAGGTGCTCCTGTCGGCCCGGGCCATGTACGCCGGGCTCGATCTGCTCAAGCCCCTGCTCACGGCCGCAGGGGCGGCGGGCCGGTCGCTGGGCGTCGTCGTCATCGGCACTGCCCAGGGCGACCTCCACGACATCGGCAAGAACCTGGTGGCGATGATGCTCGAGGGCGCTGGCTTCAAGGTGCACAACCTCGGGCGGGACGTGGCGCCGGAGAAGTTCGTGGCGGCGGTGGAGGAGCACGGGGCCCAGATCGTGGGCATCTCGGCGCTCATGACCACCACCATGCCGGCTATGAAGCGCACCATCGACGCACTCCAGAAGGCCGGGCTCCGCGAGCGCGTCAAGGTCATGGTCGGCGGCGCCCCGGTGACCCAGGCCTACTGCGACGAGATCGGCGCCGACGGCTACGCCAGGGACTCCACCCTGGCGGTGGCGCGCGCCAAGGCGCTGATGGGCGTCGCGGCGCCCGTGTGATGGGCGCCCGGGGGCGCGGCTGGGAGATCGTCGAGCGCGCGGCGGCCGGGGAGCTCCTGGTCTTCGACGGGGGCTACGGCACGGCGCTCTTCGAGGCGGGGCTCGCCAACGGGGCCTGCCCCGAGCTCTGGAACGACACCCACGCCGACGTGGTGCGGAGCATCCACGCGGGCTACTTCGCGGCCGGCTCCGACCTCGCCGAGACGAACACCTTCGGTGGCACCCGGCTCAAGCTCCACGAGTACGGGCTCGGCGACCGCACCCGCGAGCTCAACGAGAAGGGGGCCAGGCTCGCCCGGGCCGCCTGCGCGCCCGGCGGGTACGTGGCGGGCTCGATGGGACCCACGAGCCGCCTGCCCGCCGAGTACGAGCCGCTGGGCGACACCAGCGACGCGCAGTACGTGGCGACCTTCACGGAGCAGGCCGAGGCGCTGGCCGAGGGCGGCGTGGATCTCTTCGCCGTGGAGACCATGATGTTCCCCCAGGAGGCCGTGGCGGCCATCCGGGCCTGCAAGGCGGCCACCGACCTGCCCGTCATGGCCACCATGTTCTTCCAGTACGAGGAGCTGCACGACCGCGACCGGACCATGTGGGGCGAGAGCCCCGCGGACGTCGCGCGCAACCTGGTGGCTGCGGGGGCCGACATCGTGGGAATGAACTGCGGGCGCGGTCCGGACCGCGCCGTCGCCATCATCCGCGAGATGCGCGCGACCGTCCGCGTGCCGCTCGTCGCCTATCCCAACGCCGGCCTGCCGATCACCACGGGAAGCCGCACCACCTACGAGCTCGGCCCCGAGGCGATGGCCAAGGAGTACCCCGCGCTGCTCGACGCCGGCTGCACCATCGTCGGCGGCTGCTGCGGCTCTGGCCCCGAGCACATCCGCCTCATTGCCGAGGTCGTCCGCTCCCGCCGCAAGCGGTGAGCCTGCGCCTGTCCGCGCCCTGTTCCGGGCCGGTCGCCCTCCGCGACCTCCCGCCCCACATCCGGTCGGGGTGAGCGTGCTCCCCTGGGCGACCATCGGGCGGCTGCTGGCGGCCGTGGCCGGGGTCTGGGTGTTCGCGCGGACGTGGCAGCTCTGGATGCTGCTGCTCACCGCGCTGATCCTAGCCGCGGCCATCCTCCCCGCGGCGCGCTGGGGGGACCGCCACCGCGTTCCCCGGCTCGCCACCGTGGCCGGCGTCTACCTGGGTGCGGCGCTCGTGGTCGCCGTGCTCGGGCGCTTCCTCGTCCCCGCCTTCGTCGAGCAGGGGACGCAGTTCGCGGCCCAGCTCCCGGCGCTCATCGAGAATGCGAAGGGCTGGGCGGCGCAGCTGGTCGCCTGGGGGGCGCGCTGGGAGATCCCGCTGCCCGCAGTGCCGGCGGGCGGCGAAGGCCTCACGGGCCTGGGCAAGATCCTGCTCGAGAACACGCTCCGCGCGACGGCCGGGGTCATCGGCGCTGTCGTGGGCTTCTTCCTCATCGTCGTCCTTGCCGCTTACCTCGTGATCGACGCGGAGCACCTCGGGCGCGCGCTGGCGGCGCTGCTGCCTGCAGCCCACCGGGAGCGCGCGGCAGCCCTGGCTCCCCCCGTGCTGGCCGTCATGGGAGGCTATGTCCGCGGCCAGTTCGTCGTGAGCCTGTGTGTCGGCGGGGTGATCGCGGCCGGGCTGGCGCTCCTGGGCGTGCCCTACTCGCTCCTGATCGGGGGCATCGCCGCGACGCTGAACGTGATCCCCTTCCTCGGCTCGCCGGCCGCCGCCGTGCTCGGCATCCTCTCCGCGTTCAACATCTCCGGCTCGCTTGCGCTCTGGACGGCCCTCCTCTTCTGGGGAGCCAATCTCCTGGAGGCCAAGCTCCTCGTGCCCTACTTCGTCGGCCGCGCCACGGGCCTGCACCCCGTCGCCGTGCTCCTCGGCATCCTGGGCGGCGCCCAGCTCGCGGGTCTGGTGGGGGCGCTGGTCGCCATCCCGCTCCTGGCCGGCGCCTGGGAGGTGGTGCGGCAGTGCTGGGTGGATTCCCCGGGGCGGGGCGCCGGGCTCGCCGCGCAACCGAAGTGATACGATTGCGCCTGCGATGGCCGAGAACCTGATCCTCGTGGGCTTCATGGGCGCCGGCAAGTCCTCGGTCGGGCGCCTCCTGGCCAAGCGCTCGGGCCGCTGCTTCGTGGAGACCGACGACATGATCACCGGCCGGGAGGGGTGCTCCGTCCCCGAGATCTTCGCCCGGCACGGCGAGGCCCACTTCCGCGCCGCGGAGGAGGAGCTGCTGGGCCTCCTCGCCTTGAAGCAGGGGGAGGTCATCGCGACGGGGGGCGGGCTGCCCTGCCGCGAGGGGCGCATGGAGGCGCTCGCCGCGCTGGGCACCGTGATCTGGCTCGCCGGCGACTTCGACACCCTCTATGAGCGCGCGCGCCGCGCCGGCGACCGGCCGATGCTCGCGGGCCGGAGCCGCGGCGAGGCGGAGGCGCTCTACCGGTCGCGCGAGCCCTTTTACCGGCAGGCCGCGCTCACCGTGAACACCTCCGGCCTCGGCCCGGATGAGGTCGTAGCCCGGATCCTCAGCGCGCTCGCGGCCCGCGCGCAGGCGGCCCGCTAGCATGGCCGCCCCCTTCGCCGCTCGCCTGGCCGAGCGCCCGCTCCTGGGCGACGGGGCCATGGGCACCATGCTCTACTCGCGCGGCGTGTCGCTGGACGCCTGCTTCGACGTCCTCAACGTCAACGAGCCGAAGCTCGTCCAGGCCATCCACGCCGAGTACATCGCGGCCGGCGCCGACTGCATCCAGACCAACACCTTCGGCGCCAACCGCTTCAAGCTCGGCATCCATGGGCTCGCCGCGAGGGTCGGGGAGATCAACCTCCGCGGGGTGAAGCTCGCGCGCGACGTGCGCGAGAGCATGGGGCGCGACGTCTTCGTCCTGGGCTCCGTGGGGCCGCTCGGCAAGTACCTGGCGCCCCTCGGCGCCGTGGAGCCCGGCGAGGCGGGCGCGGCCTTCCGCGAGCAGGCCGAGGGGCTGCTCGCGGGCGGGGTGGACGGCTTCGTCGTCGAGACCTTCTCCGATCTGACCGAGCAACGGCTGGCCGTGGAAGCCATCCGCTCCCTTTGCGATCTCCCCATCGTGGCGACGGCGGCCTTCACCGACGAGAGCGTGACGTTCCTCGGCCGGAGCCCGCTGGAGGTGGTGCGGGCGCTCCGGGCGCTGGCGGTCGAGGCCGTGGGGGCGAACTGCTCGGTGGGCTCCAGCGTCCTGTATGACGTCCTCGAGCAGATGCTGCCCGAGGCGGGCGGGCTGCCCGTCGTGATCCAGCCCAACGCGGGCCTGCCGAGCCGCGTCGGCGAGCGGCTCATGTATCTCTCCTCGCCGGCTTACATGGCCGACTACGCCGCCCGCATGATCGCGGCCGGAGCCCGGATGGTCGGCGGCTGCTGCGGCACCACGCCCCAGCACATCCGCGCCATGCGCGAGGCGGTGGACCGCCACGCCCCGGCGCGGGCGGCAGCCCGGGTGGCGCCGTCGGTGGCGCGCGTCGAGGCGGGCGTGACCGCCGCTCTGGGTCCCGCCGCAGGCCCCACGCGGCTCGCACGCGGGCTCGAGGCGGGGGAGTTCCTCGTCACGGTGGAGCTGGACCCGCCGCGCGGCCACAACATCGAGAAGCTCGTGCAGGGGGCCAAGCTCCTGAAGGAGCGCGGGGTCGAGATCCTCGACATCAACGACGGCTCCCTCGGGCGCGTGCGCATGTCGGTGCTGCCGACGGCGATGCTGGTGCGCGAGGCCACGGGGCTCGACATCAACATGCACTTCACCTGCCGGGACCGGAACCTCATGGGCATCCAGGCCGATCTCCTCGGCGCGCATGCCATGGACATCCGCAACATCCTGGCCATGACGGGCGATCCGCCGCGCACCGGCGACTACGTCAACGCCACCGCCGTGTTCGACGTGGATGCCATCGGTCTCATCCGCATCCTGGCCGGCATGAACCGGGGACTGGACGCCACCGGCACCTCCATCGGCGAGCCCACAGCCTTCTGCGTGGGCGCGGCGCTGAATCCGGCCGCCGGGGAACCGGGGCGGGAGATGGAGCGCTTCCTCCACAAGGTGGAGGCTGGCGCGCGCTGGGTCCAGACCCAGCCCGTCTACGATCTCGAGGTGCTCGATCGCTTCTTCGCCGGGACGCCTCCACCGGTGCCGGTGATCGTGGGGGTGCTGCCGCTGCACTCCTGGCGGCACGCGGAATTTCTCCACAACGAGGTGCCGGGCATCACCATTCCGCACGGCGCCCGCGCCCGGATGCGCGAGGCCGGGGACCGGGCGCTCCGGGTGGGGATCGCCATGGCCCAGGAACTGGTGGGCCAGATCCGCCGCCGCTATGCCGGCGCCTACCTCATGCCCTCGTTCGGGCGCTTCGAGGTCGTGGCCGAAGTCCTCGAGGCGCTGCACTGACCCGATGCCTGCCCTTCACGACTTGACGGCCGCCGAGGCCGCCCGCCGGATCCGCGCCGGATCGCTCTCGCCGGTGGATCTGGTGACGGCCTGTCTGGCGCAGATCGGGCGCACGGAGGCCTCCGTCAGGGCCTGGGTCCATCTCGACGGTCCGGCCGCGCTCCGGACCGCGCACGAGCGCGAGAGCGAGGCCCGGGCGGGACGCTTCCTCGGCGCGCTGCACGGCGTGCCGGTGGCGCTCAAGGACATCTTCGATGCGGCGGGGTTCCCCACGCAGGCCGGCGCGCCGGCCTTCGCCCACCGCCGGCCCACGGTGGACGCCGCCTCGGTGGCCCGGCTCCGGGCCCACGGCGCGGTGATTCTCGGCAAGGTCACCACGACGGCCTTCGCCTACCTCGACCCGAGCCCCACGCGCAACCCGTGGAACCTCGAGCACACGCCCGGCGGCTCCTCGAGCGGGCCAGCCGCCGCCGTGGCGGCGCGCATGACGCCGCTGGCGCTCGGGTCCCAGACGGTGGGCTCGGTCCTGCGGCCCGCGGCCTACTGCGGCGTGGTCGGCCTCAAGCCCACCCACGGCCGGATCAGCACGGCCGGCGTCGTGCCGCTGGCCTGGAGCCTCGATCACGTCGGCATCTTCTCCCGCAGCGTGGAGGATGCGGCGCTGGCCCTGGGCCTCCTGGCGGGCGTCGATCCCGCCGATCCGCTCTCGAGCGCGGCGCCGGTGGACGATTACCTGGCGGGGTGGCCGCCGGTCGTGCCTCCGCGCCTCGGCCTGATCCGCGCCCTTCTCGAGCGCGCCACGCCCGCCGCGGCGGAGCACATCGAGACGGTCACGCGCGTTTTCCGCGAGGCCGGCGGCGTCGTGATGGAGGCAACGCTGCCCGACTCCTTCGAGGGTCTGCACGACGCGGGCGCGACCGTCGTGAGGGTTGAGGCCGCCGCGTACCATGCGTCCACCTTCGCCACGCATGCCGCGGAGTACCCGCCCCGGATCAGGGAGGCCATCGGCCTCGGCCAGGCCATCGGCGCCGTGGAGTTCCTCGCCGCCCAGGCCCGGCGCCGGCGCTTCCGCGAGGAGATGGCGCCCATCGCGGCGCGCTACGACGCGCTCCTCACCCCTGCGGCGGCCGGGCCTGCGCCGCGGGGGCTCGAGTCCACCGGCGACCCCTACTTCTGCGCCCCGTGGAGCTTCGCCGGGATGCCCGCCATCGCCGTGCCGAGCGGGCTCGCGCCCGAGGGGCTGCCGCTCTCGCTCCAGCTCGTGGGCGGCGTCCTCGGCGAGGCCCCCTTGCTGGCCGCCGCCGCGTGGTGCGAGCGGGTCCTCGGATTCCAGGCGGCTCCCCGTGCTTGACATCAAGATCGAGGGCGGAATGGTCTACATGATCCTCTTCCAGCTCGACGAGGCCGACCTCCGCCGCGCGCTCGTCCACCCCTGGGTCATGATCGGCTCGGACGGCTCGGCGCTGGCGACCCACGGCGAGCTCGCCGCCGGCAAGCCCCACCCGCGCAGCTACGGGACCCCTCGCGTGCTCGCCCGCTACATCCGCGAGCAGCGGCTGGTCAGCCTGGAAGCCGCCGTGCGGAAGGTGACCGCGCTGCCTGCCGCGCGCCTGAAGCTGGCCGACCGTGGCGTGCTGCGCGTGGGAGCCAAGGCGGACGTGGTGCTACTCGACCCCGAGGTCGTGGCCGATCTCGCCACCTACGAGGAGCCGCACCGCTATGCTCGGGGCATCGAGGGGGTGCTCGTCAACGGCCGGGTGGTCGTCGACGGCGGGGAGCATACCGGTACCCTCCCGGGGCGCGTGCTCGGGCGGCGCTGAGCAGGCGCTCGGCGTCACGCGGCTTGCGGTCCGGCCATGGTGGTGTAGACTTGGGCCTGGTGCGAGTGGTCCACCAGTGCCTCCGACGGGCTCCTCGGCCTGGTGGGGCGTGCGTCAGGGCCGAGGAACAACCGAAGGAGATCGAACATGGCAGCGAAACTCTACGTCGGCGGGCTGTCCTACTCCACGACCAGCGAGACCCTGCGGGAGTACTTCTCGCAGTGCGGGACCGTGGAGTCCGCGTCGGTGGTCACCGACAAGTTCTCCGGCCAGTCGCGCGGCTTCGGCTTCGTCGAGATGGCGACGGCGGAGGAGGCCCAGCGGGCCATCGCCGAGCTGAACGGCAAGGACCTGGACGGGCGAAAGCTCACGGTGAACGTGTCGAACCCGCGCGCGCCGGGCGGGGGCGGCGGGCCGCGCGGAGGTGGTCGCGGTCC
The DNA here is from genome assembly GCA_016188005.1 of Candidatus Rokuibacteriota bacterium. Classification (NCBI taxonomy): domain Bacteria; phylum Candidatus Rokuibacteriota; species Candidatus Rokuibacteriota bacterium. The sequence goes on from JACPIQ010000030.1 coordinate 19,164, forward strand.
CGGGCGTCCGGGTGGCGGCGGCCGTGGCGGCGGCGGAGGCGACAGGGGCGCCTACGGCGTCCCTCCGTCAAAGAAGCCGTTCCGCTGGTAGTGGACAGGGCAGGCTGAGCTGAGGGGCGCAGGGGCGCGGTGGTCACCCACCGCGCCCCTGGTCTTTGCGCGGGCCGACGTGGCCCCTGAGCGCCTGCCCTCCCTCGGCGTGCATCTCCCCGTGCTCGCCGCTGGCGTTCAACGTCCACGAGTCCAGCTGGAAGCCGGCGAGGAGAGATGGATCACCAACGGACTCCGCCGGGCCGGCGGCGGGGCGGTGGCGCCTATTCCCAGAGGGGTGCGAGCGGGATCGCGAGGGCGGCGAAGTCGGGATGAACGAGCGTATCGGCGGGGCCGGCGGCGATGACGAGCCGGTACTCGTCGCCGTCGCGGCGATGGCACTCGATGCTCCTGCCCTCGGGGTCCACCAGCCACAGATGCGGGACGCCGAGGGCGGCGTAGCGGCGGGCCTTGATGGTGCGGTCATAGGCCGCGGTGCCGGGCGAGAGAACCTCGACGACGAGGAGCGGTGGCCCCTCGATGCCGCGGGCGGAAACCTGAGCCGGATCAGCGACCACGACGATGTCGGGCTGGAGCACGTCGTGGGGCGTGAGGATCACGTCGATGGGGGACACGAAGACCTCGGCCGGGCGCGGGAAGTGCTTCAGCAGGGCCACCAGGAGTCCGGCGACCAGCCGCTGGTGGATCGGGCTCGGGGCGGGGGTCACATGCGGCTCCCCGTCGAGCAATTCCCAGCGTCGGCCATCGGCGGGGATGGCGGCGTAATCGTCGTAGTCGAGCCTGCTCTTGAGCTCGGGCGCCATGGCGTTCTCCCTCTCGCGGGCATTATAGCCCGTGTACCGCGCCCCCGGCCCCCGGCTCAAGAGTGCAGGAAACGATACAGCCTGAAGGCGCCCCGGATCCCTCAGCCCAGGAGGCGCTCGTAGCGCCCGTAGGCGTGGGCAGCGTCCATGAACCAGCGCACGATCTCCGGGCTCGAGCGGGGCGGGATCTCGCACGACGTCGAGAGGATGAAGCCCGAGCGGCGGGCCGCCGTGTCGACGCAGCGCCGCACCTCGGCCTCGATCTCCTCACGGGTCGCCCGCTCGAACTTCGTCGCGTCCACGTTGCCGATGGCCACGGTGCGCCCGCGCGCGACCTCCATGAAGCGGTCGAGCTGGTCCACGTGGAGCGCCGGGTCAGCCTGCTGGTCCAGGTCGAAGGACACCGTGGTGAAGCCGCAGCCGATCAGGTCCTCGAAGATGGGGTAGGTGGTGCCGCAGATGTGGGTGGTGAGACCCACCTTCCGGGCCTTGAAGTGCTCCACGAGCTCCCTGTGGTAGGGGGCGATGAACTCGCGGTAATTGTCAGGCGAGATGAGGCTCACGGACGCGGTGGGTTCGGAGAAGCTGAGCCCGATCTTCGTCTTGGCGATGGCCTCGCCCCAGGTCTTGCAGAAGTCCGTGGTGATCCGCATGAGGGCGTGGATGAACGCGGGGTCCTCGAAGGTGTCCAGGAGCATGGTCTCGGGGTTGCGGAGCAGCATGGCGATGGTCCACGGGCCGACGGCCACCGCGCCCATGGCCGCCGGCGGGCCTGCCTTGACCAGGGCCTCGCATTGCTCGAGGAAGCCGGGGAGCCTGGCCGTTCCGTACGGGTCCGGCATCGTGAGCCGCGCCAGGTCGGCCTTGTCCTCGAGCGGGTGCGTCTCCACCGAGGGGACCACGTACTCCGAGTACTTGACCCGGCAACCGAAGGCCTCGGCCTCCTTCGCCAGGTCGTTGTAGGCGAGCACGACGTCTGGCTGGTACCGCTCGTAGTAGTTCAGCATCGCCTTGATGGCGCGCGACGGGTTGGTGCAGTACTCCTCGATGCTGAGCCCGTCGAGCGTGCCGGCGAAGGACGCGACGATGGGGTACACCGGCACCCGATCGGCGAAGGAGCGCTTGTACGCCGCCACCACGCGGTCGCGGTTGGTGAGCGGGGCCTGGCCCTTGTCCGCCTCCCAGAGGCGGTTCACCTCCATGTAGCGCCCCGGGAGCTTGGCCTCGTACTCCATGAACTGGGTGATCGGGTAGCGGATGCCGCCGGCGTGGGTGCCGCGCAGCCCCTCGACGATCTCCTCCATGCGGTCCCACGGGATGGTAAAGGCCATCTCGTGGTCCTGGGTCTGGCCGAAGATGCGGTCGCCGGAGCAGGGGAGGATGACCTGGGGCTCCCCGGTCTTCATGGTGGTGACGATGATGTCGGCGCAAACCGCACGGCACTCGAAGGACGAGGGGAGCCGGCCGCCGCGCTTCCACAGCGCGGCCTGCGTCAGACGCATGACCTGTGCCGGGTTGCCGTACACGCATACCAGGTGGGGCTCGAACGCCGCGCGGTCCAGCGGGGCGACGAGCAAGGCGGCGTACTCGCCCGGCGCGAACTTGTCCACGGCCGCCTCGGAGCGCTGCCCGGCCTCCTTCGTTTCCGTGTACATGCCCTCGCAGAGGGTCCCCACGTTGTAGATGGGGAGGGGCTTGTCGAAGCCCGCGGCGATGATGCCCAGGGAGCAGATCGAGTCGTCCCGCGTGAGAGCGATGGTCCAGCCATAGCGGCGGGCCATGTCGATCACCTGGCAATTCATGCTGAGCTTCTTGAAGTCGCGCGCTGGCCGCTTCGCGCGCTCGGGGATGGGCTCGCCGGGCCCGAGCATGCGGATGGCGACGGGGAATGTCTGCGGTCGGATGTAGGTGGCGAGCTCCCGGTCCGCCGTCTTGGCGTCGATCATGAGGTGCAGGCTACGGGTGGGCTCCACCCTTGTCAAGCGAGGGCGACGGGCTCCGGCGGCGATGGCATGGCCGCGGCGGTACCGCGCCGGGCGGGGGTCTCTGACCGCCGTCGCTGGCGACCGATCGGCTGTCTGAGCGGCGTCGGCAGCCCGCCGGGAGCGAGCAGGGGCATCTCCTGCCACGTCGGCGGCAAGAGGGCCCCGCGGGGGTTCCAGCCGGGTCGCGCGTGCCTTGACCGGCCCCCCGCCGCCGGGGCAGTATGGGGCTGGCCGGAGCCGCCTCTGTCCGTGCCGCGGGCGAGCCGGCGGGGACGCGACGGAATGAAGCTGGGAAAGCCCTCGATGACGGAGGAGTGAGATGCCGATCGTCAAAGCAGCGGATGGGGTCGAGCTCCACTACGACCTCCACGACTACACCGATCCCTGGAAGCGGGGGCCGGTGCTGATCCTCCAGCACGGCTTTGGCCGGTCCTCGCGTTTCTGGTACAACATGGTTCCCTACATCGCGCGCCACTATCCGGTGGTCTGCCCGAACCTGCGTGGCCTGGGTCCCTCGCCTGCGGACTTCGACATCGACAAGGCGATCACGGTCGACAACTACATTGGCGACCTCGTCGCCATCATCGAGAGCCTCGGCAGGGGACCCGTGCACTACGCGGGAGAGTCCCTCGGCGGCATCCTCGGCTTCGCGCTGGCGGCCGAGCATCCGGAGCTGGTGCGGACGCTGTCGGTCTTCGCCGCCCCCCTGGTGATCAGTGCATGGACCCAGAAGACCTTCGCGTTCGAGCATCCCACCTGGCAGGACGCGCTCGGCAGCATGGGCGCCGAGGGCTGGGCCAGGGCCGTCAACACGGCGACCCGCTTCCCGCCGGACACCGACCCCGACCTCCTCGAGTGGTTTGCGCGAGAGATGGGCAAGAGCAGGGTCGAGGTGATGATCGCCATGTCGCGGCTCGCCTCGAAGGTCGATGCGACGCCCTCCCTGTCCCGCATCAAGGCGCCGGTCCTCGGGCTCTATCCCTCGGGCGGCGCCATCGTCTCCGGGGATCAGGAGGAGACGCTCCGGGCGCGGATCGCCGACTTGACGGTCGTTCACCTCCCGACTCGCTACCACATGGTCCACACGCTGTTTCCCGCGACCTGCGCGGAGTACGTGCTGAGCTTCATGGCGCTGCACGACGGCCGCGTCGTGCGCGAAACCTAGCGGCGCTCCGCGCCGCACACGGAGGCGAGGACGCGATGATGACGCTGAATGCCCTGCTGCGATCGTGCGCGGCGACAGTCCTTTCGATCCTGGCGGCCGCGAGCCCGGTCGCGGCGCAATCGGATCACGAACAGCTCGTCGCCGCGGCGAAGAAGGAAGGCCGGGTGATGGCCTACGGGGAGCTCATCACGCCGACGTGGCGGGCCTTCAAGGCGGGGTTCGAGAGGACATACCCGGGCATCACGATGGAGTTCGTCTACCAATCGGGACAGCCGATGATGACCCGCATCCTCGCCGAGCAGGACGCGGGCCGTCACGTCGCCGATGTCCTCGCCCTGGACGTGCTGCGGCTGCCGATCCTCAAGGCGAAGGGGTACCTCGCGCAGTACCTCACGCGTGAGCATCGCAACTACGACAAGCAGTGGCAGTCGGATCCCCCCGGGTACTGGACCGAGAATCACGTGTACCTGGGTGGCATCATGTACAACAAGAAGCTCGTGCCGCCCGACAAGGCGCCGAAATCGTTCGAGGATCTCCTCAAGCCCGAGTGGAAGGGCAAGATCGCGATGGTGAGCCCGGTCGCCAACGACCTCATCTTCTACATGTTCGCGGGGCTGGTGCGGGACATGGGCGAGGAGCGGGCCTTCCGCTTCTTCCGCGCCCTGAAGGACCAAGGGGCCCTGGTGTTCGGCCCCGGCGGGATCCGCGTCTCTCAGGGGGTGAACACCGGCGAGTTCTCGCTCGGCGTCGGTTTCATCGGCCACGTCTACAGCGTGGGCGGGGGAGACAGTGGCAACATGGCGTTCGTGCCGACCAACCCGACCTACGCGCTCAGCGGACCCGGCGTGTCCGTCATGAAGAACGCGCCGCACCCGAACGCGGCACGGCTGCTGGCGGACTACATGAACTCGCGGGAAGCGCAGGAGACCGTCGTCGACCTCGGCTACTTCTCCAACTTCCGCGGCCTCCAGGCGAAGTCGGCGCTCACGAAGCTCAACGTGAGCGTGGCGCCGACGCCCCAGGGAGAGCAGAAGGACCGGCTTCAGGGGCGGATCAAGGATGCGCTCGGCTTGTAGGGCTCGTCGGGTGCCCTGTCGCGCGGTGCGCGCAGCGCGGTAGACGGGCCGTGATCCGGATCGAGAAGCTCGACAAGCATTACCGATCTGCGCGCCGCGCGGTGCACGTCATCGACCGCATCGAGCTCGAGATCCCGAAGGGCGCGTTCTTTACCCTCGTGGGCCCCAGCGGGTCGGGGAAGACGACCACCCTCCGCGTCGTCGCCGGCCTCGAGCATCACGACGGCGGCCAGGTCTGGCTCGGCGAGCGGCTGGTCTCCGATCCGGCCCGTGGCATCTTCGTCCCCCCCAGCCAGCGCGACGTGGGCATGGTCTTCCAGTCCTATGCGATCTGGCCTCACATGGATGTGTTCCACAACGTGGCCTATCCGCTTCAGGTGGGCGCCCGGCGCCGGGGGCGCGCCGAGATCGAGAAGCGGGTTGCGGAGTCCCTGGAGATCGTCGGGCTGCACGAGCTCGCCCGCGTCCCGGCCACCGCGCTCAGCGGGGGGCAGCAGCAGCGGGTCGCCCTCGCGCGCGCCCTCGTCGGGCAGCCGCGCATCCTCCTCCTCGACGAGCCCCTGAGCAATCTGGACGCCCAGCTGCGCGAGCGGATGCGCGTGGAGATCAAGGACATCCAGCGCAGCCTGGGCATCACGACATTCTATGTCACCCACGACCGGGCCGAGGCCCTGTCGATGTCCACCCTCGTTGCGGTCATGAACGCGGGCCGGATCGAGATGATCGGAACGCCCCGGGATGTCTACGAGCGCCCCTCCACCGTCTTCTGCGCGGAATTCCTGGGTCAGTGCAACCGCTTTCCCGGCCGGGTCGCCGAGGTGACGGGCGGGACCGTTGTCGCCGACACAGGCATCGGCCGCCTCATCTGCCGCTCCGACGCGGCGGTCGCCGTGGGGGACGCGGTCGACGTCGTCGTCCGGCCCGAGGACATCACGGTGTCGCCGAGCGAGCGGGGCGGGGTCGGGGACGGCGTCCTGACCGGGGACGTCGTCCACGTGGGCTACTACGGCGACCGTGCGGAATGCGCGGTGCGCGTCGGGTCCGACACGCTGCGCGTCGCCGGGCATGCGGCGATGGTCGACTCGTGGACGGGCCGGCTCGTGGTCCGGATCCGCGAGGGACGGGGCTGGGCGATCCCGTCGGCGGCCGCCGCCCGATGAGCACGCCCTGGAGCCCGGTCGGCGCGCCGGCCCTGCCGTCGGTGGGGGCGCTCAGCCGGGTGAAGGAGCGCCTGACCGCGGCGCACGTCGTCCTCTGGGCTTGCTTCGCGATCGTGGGAACGGCCGTGGTGGTGCCGACCGGCACGCTGGTGTGGCAGAGCTTCACCAAGTCGACGCCGGCCGGAACGGTGCTGGCACTCGACAGCTTCGCCAGGGTCCTGGGCAAGGGCGCCACCTACCAGCTCCTCCTCAACACGGTGACCTTCAGCGCAGCGATGACCGTGGTTGCGGGCGCGCTTGGCTTCCTCTTCGCCTGGATCGCGGCCCGGACCAATGCCCCGGGACGGCGCCTCATGCCGATCGCGATCCTGCTGCCGTATCTGGTGCCGCCGACGCTCGGCGCCATCACGTGGATCCTGCTCCTGTCGCCGTCCAACGGGATCATCAACATGTGGCTCAAGGCGCTCGTCGGAGGAGCCCCCTTCAACATCTACTCCTTCGCGGGCATGGTGTTCGTCGAATCGCTCTACACCTTTCCGCTCTCGTTCATGTTCTTCTTCGCCGCCCTGTCCTCGCTCAATCCCACGCTCGAGGAGGCGTCCGCGGTGTCCGGCGCGGGGCCGCTGCGCACCCTCTGGCGCACGACGGTGCCGAGCATGTGGCCCACCGTCCTCTCGGTCGCGACGCTCCTGTTCATCATCGGCCTGGAGAGCTTCGACGTCGCCTGGTTCCTGGGCTATCCGGCGAAGATCTACCTCCTCAGCATCGAGGTCTTTCTGCTCACGCGCTACAAGTACCCCCCCGATCTCGGCTCGGCCGCGGTGTTCGGCGTGATCGCGTTCCTCGCCGCGGTCGCGATGATCGCCGCGTACCGCCGCGTCACCCGACAGCGCGAGCGGTTTGCGACGATCACCGGCAAGGGGTATCGCCCCGGGGATCTCGACATCCGCTGGATGCGCTGGCCCGCGTCGATCGTGTTCTATCTCCTGGTGACGGTCATCGGCGTCCTCCCCGTGCTCCTCCTCCTCGCCATATCGGTCGACGCCGTGAGCTGGCCCTTCCGGATCACGTCGAGACCCAGTCTCGAGAACTTCCGATGGATCCTGACGGACTCGGAATCCCTCCGGGCGATCGGCAATACCGCATTCCTCGCGATCGGCGGGGCATTCACGGTCGTCATCCTCGGGTTCTTCGTCGGCTACATCGGCGTCCGCACCCAGATCCGGGGCCGCGGCGTTCTGGACTACCTCGCCTTCGTGCCGTTCGCATTTCCCAGCACGGTGCTGGCGGTTGGCATCATCGGCGCCCTCATCACGACGCCCCTCTACAACACGATCTGGATCATGCTGCTCGCCTTCAGCATCAAGTTCCTGCCGTACGGCCTGCGCAACCTCTCGAACAACATGCTGCAGATCCATCCCGAGCTGGAGGAGGCGTCGTACGCCGCGGGGGCCGGGCTGATGCGGACGCTGTGGCGGGTCGTCCTGCCGCTCACCGTGCCGGGCATCGTCGCCGCGTGGTCCCTCCTGCTGATCGTGTTCATGCGCCAGTTCAGTCTGCCGATCATGCTGTCCTCCCCGGGGTCGCAGGTGGTGACCATCATGCTGTTCCAGGAGTTCGAGGCCGGGCAGATGGGGCACGTGGCCGCGTTCGGGATGCTCCTGGTGGGGAGCTGCATCCCTTTCATCGTGGTCGCGCGCTATCTCGGCCGGGCCTCGCAATCGATATGACACCGCGAACCTTGTCGGAACTCCTCGACCGGCGTGGCGGGGAGCCGGCGGTGATCTACGGCGAGCGCGTGCTCAGCTATGGCGACCTTGCTGAGCGCAGCCGCAGGCTGGCGCGCGGCCTCGCCGATCTGGGCATCGGCGCCGGCGACCGGGTCGCCTTCTGGCTCCCCAACACACCGGACTACCTCTGCCTCCTGTTCGCGTGCGCCCGACTCGGGGCGATCACCGTCTCGGTGAACACCCGTTTCCGCGAGGCCGAGGTGGGCGACATCGTGGGCCGTTCCGGCGCGCGCGCGCTCGTGCTGTGGCCGAGCTTCCTTGGCATACCCTTCCTCGACATCCTGGCCGGCATCGATCGGGGGCAGCTCGCCGGGGTGGAGACCCTCATCCTCTACGGCGAAGCGAGCGACCCGGTACCCCGTGTCCTGCCGGACGTCGGCCGCCGCAGCGTTGCGGTGGCGGAGCTGGCCGAGCGGCCGGCGAGGCCGGCCACGTGTCCCGCGGACAATGCCGGATGCGCGATCTTCACGACCTCGGGCACGACGCGGGCGCCCAAGTTCGTGCTGCACGGCCAGCACGGCGTCGCCAGCCACTCCCTCGATGTGGCGCGGGCCTTCGGCTACGATCGTCCGGGCGCCGTGGCTCTGCTCGCCATCCCGCTGTGCGGTGTCTTCGGCTTCTCGCAGGCGCTGGCAACGCTCGCCGCCGGGGGCGTCATGGTCATGACCCCGACGTTCGAGGCGGCGCTGGCGGCGCAGCTCATCCACCGCCACCAGGTCACCCACACCAACGGCGGCGACGACATGGTCGCTCGCTTGCTCGACGCCGTGCCGGGAGAGAGGCCCTTCCCCTCCCTCGACGGGATCGGATACGCGGCGTTCAACAGCGCGCTGGCCGACTTACCCGCGCGCGCCGAGAGGCGCGGGCTCCGCCTGTTCGGGCTCTACGGCATGAGCGAGGTGCTCGCGCTCTTTGCCCGCCAGCCGCTCGAGCTACCCGTCGAGCGGCGCCGCCGCGCCGGGGGCATCCCGGTCGCGGGCGTGGCGCGCGTGCGGGCACGCAACCCGGAGTCTGGCGCGATCCTCCCGCACGGAGAGGCGGGGGAGCTCGAGGTCAGGGGGCCGAGCCTGATGCTCTCCTATTTCGGAGATCCTGCGGCGACGAAGGCGGCCTTCACCGAGGATGGCTTCCTCCGCACCGGTGACCTCGGCTACACGGAGGAGGATGGCGGCTTCGTCTTTCTCGCGCGCATCGGCGACGTGCTGCGGCTGGGCGGCTTCCTCGTGTCCCCGGCCGAGATCGAGTCGACGCTGCTCGAGGTGCCGGGCATCGCCGACGCGCAGGCGGTGGCGGTGGCGACGCCCGCCGGCACTCGCCCCGTGGCCTTCGTGGTCGTCCGGCCCGGCGCGCCGCTCGATGAGGCCGCGGCCATCGCGCACTGCCGTGCACGCATCGCGAAGTACAAGGTGCCGGTCCGGATCGTCGGTCTCGACGCCTTCCCGGTCACGCAGAGCGCGAACGGCACCAAGATCCAGCGCGCCAAGCTCCGGGCCATGGCGGAGGAGGCGATGCGGCGCCGGCCCGGCTGAGCCCCCGCGGGACACCGGGCCTCGGGCGACGCGGCGCTGCAGGGACCGCCGGCCGGCGCGCGCGCCACTGCCGAGAGACGGTGACGCGGGGTCGCGCCGGGGCGAGGGATGCCGGCGCCAGCGGGAAACCGAGCGAACCGCGCGGCGTGTTTCGGTAGAATAGGCCCCGGGAAACGATCCATGGCGCGCTACCGGGTTCTTCGCTGGCAGGACATCCCGTCCGTCGTCGAGGCCTGGGACGGCGACCAGAGCGCGAGCCTGCAGCTGTCGCAGCGCTTCCAGGACCTCATCGACGCCGTGGCCATGCGCACGGGGGCCTCGGAGTCGGACGCCTACCTGGCGGGGTGGAGCCGGGACGACCAGGCCGAGCGGCCCGGTGGCCCGGACGCCGTCGCGGCTGAGGTCGCGGCCGAGCTCGAGGCCAGCTTCGAGACGCTTCTGTCCCGCCACATGCTCCCGCCCCGGGGGTGAGGAAGCCGGCGTGTCGGCGTGCCGGCTCTCCACGATCCCACAACGCCCATGAAGGCCGCGGAACGCGTTGCCGCTTCGCCGCCAGACGTTGCGAGCGGCGCCGCGCCCGAGGCGCCCGTGCCACGGAATGGTGGTAAGATCGCCATCCGCGGGGGCGGATGGACGCCGTGGCCGCCCCGGAAGTCCGTCGGGGTATCCCGGCTCCGAACCTGGCATCGGACCTGTCCCGTCGCCGGCGCGGCCGGACCCCGAGAAGCCCGGGCTGTCCCACACCTCCAACGCGTAGCGAGGGTGCTCCATGGCAGAGAAGACGAGAGCCACCGCCACACCCATCCAGGCCCTTCTCCGGGAGCGACGGAAGTTCGCTCCCCCGAAGGCGTTTGCCCAGCAGGCCAATGCCCGCCGGGCGTCCGTCTACACGGAGGCGGCCAGGGACCCCGTGAAGTTCTGGGAGCGATGGGCAAGGGAGCTCCACTGGTTCAAGCCGTGGAAGAAGGGGCTCGACTGGAAACTGCCGTATGCCAAGTGGTTCGTCGGCGGCAAGCTCAACGTCTCCCATAACTGCCTCGACCGCCACATCGAGACCCCCGTCCGCAACAAGGCGGCGCTGATCTGGGAAGGGGAGCCGGGGGACACCCGGACCCTCACCTACTGGGACCTCTACCGCGACGTCAACCGCTTCGCCGCCGCCCTCAAGAAGCATGGCGTCAAGAAGGGGGACCGGGTCACCATCTACATGCCCATGGTGCCCGAGCTGGCCGTGGCCATGCTGGCCTGCGCCAGGATCGGCGCGCCCCACAGCGTGATCTTCGCCGGCTTCGCGCCCGACGCCATCCGCGACCGGATCCACGACGCCGAGTCGAAGATCATCCTGACGGCCGACGGCGGGTACCGGCGGGGCAGCATCGTCCCCCTCAAGAAGAACGTGGACGAGGCGCTCAAGGAGTGCCCGGACGTCACCACCGTGGTCGTCCTCAGGCGCACGCGCCAGGACGTCGCCATGGAGCCCGGCCGTGACGTCTGGTGGGAGGCCTTCATCCAGGATGCGCCTGCCCGGTGCCCGGCCGAGAAGATGGACTCCGAGGACATGCTCTACCTGCTCTACACCTCGGGCTCGACGGGCAAGCCCAAGGGCATCGTCCACACCACCGGCGGCTACCTCACGGGGATCTACGCGACAACCAAGTGGGTCTTCGACCTCAAGGACACCGACGTCTACTGGTGCACGGCGGATGTGGGCTGGGTCACGGGCCACTCCTACGTGGTGTACGGTCCGCTGGCCAATGGCGCCACCACCGTCATGTACGAGGGGACGCCCGACACCCCCGACCGCGATCGCTTCTGGCGCATCATCGAGCGGCACGGGATCACCATCTGCTACACGGCCCCGACCGCCATCCGCACCTTCATGCGCTGGGGCGAGGAGTATCCGAACCGCTGCGATCTCTCGAGCCTGAGGCTCCTCGGGACTGTCGGGGAGCCCATCAACCCCGAGGCCTGGGTGTGGTACTGGAAGCACATCGGCCGCGGGCGCTGCCCCGTGGTGGACACCTGGTGGCAGACCGAGACCGGACAGATCCTGATCACGCCCTTGCCCGGGCTCGTCCCGCAGAAGCCGGGGTCGGCGACGCGGCCCTTCCCGGGCATCGACGCCGAGGTGGTGAATGACAAGGGCGAGCCCACCACGGCGGGTTACCTCGTCCTGAAGAAGCCCTGGCCCGCCATGCTGCGCGGCATCTACCGGGACCCGCAGCGCTACCAGGCCCAGTACTGGAACCGCTTCCCCGGGATGTACTTCACCGGGGACGGCGCCAAGCGTGACGAAGACGGCTACTTCTGGCTGCTCGGCCGAGTGGACGACGTCATGAACGTCTCCGGGCATCGCGTCTCCACCATGGAGGTGGAGTCGGCGCTGGTGGACCACCCGCTGGTGGCCGAGGCCGCCGTCATCGGCCGACCCCACGAGATCAAGGGGCAGGCCATCGCCGCCTTCGTCACGATCCGGGACGGGCACAAGGGGACCAAGGAGCTGATGGAGGAGATCAAGGGGCACGTGACCAAGAAGATCGGGGCGCTGGCCCGTCCCGACGATCTGATCTTCTCCGCCGACCTGCCGAAGACCCGGAGCGGCAAGATCATGCGCCGGCTCCTCCGGGACATCGCCGAGGGCCGCGCCCTGGGTGACACCACCACCCTCGCCGACCCGGCGGTCGTCGCCACCCTCAAGGAGAAGTACGGCGAGGAGGAGTAGGGCGAGCGCCGATCCCGACGGTACAGCGGCCCCACAGCGGCTTGCGGACGTCGTTGAAGTGTGGCAGGTTCTCCCTTGCGTGGCGCTCGCGTTCGGGCCCTCGGGCGCACGTGACCGGACCAACGGCGGCCTCTCAGGCGGGTTGCCGGAGCTGAAGTGGGAGTCCTCTGGGCTGGAGGCCAAGCGATGCAAGCTCTGAGGGGAGGGCGCGGCGTCAGGCTTCCCGAGGCAGGCTCGTCGCGGTCCGGGCGGGGGTGCCTCCTCATGTGCGCCGGGGTGGTGGTCGCGCTTCTGATGGCAGGCTGCGTGCTCCCCCCCACCAGCCCGGCGCCTCCTCGGGTGGACGTCCTGGGGGGAGATGCCCGGGCGCTCGTCTACGGGACGACGGCACGGGCGGTCATCGAGCATCCTTCGCTGCGCGAGGGCGTCCGCAGGCTCTTCGGCCCCGACTGGGCGGCCACGGGCGCGGAGCGGCGCGTGTCGCTGCCTGCGCCAGACTTCTTCGGCGGGTCTGAGCCCCCACGCCTGCTTCGGATTGGCGGACGGGAGTATGTGGCTGTTCCCGGGTGCGTCGAGCGGACCTGCCGGACCCACCGCGCACTGCTGCTGATCGCAGGTCCCACCGAGCTGCTCGCCCGCCTCGACGATGGGGGCCTCAGCGTCCACTACGTGCACGGGGCGGGGCTGGCGCCGAGCCCGGAGGTCCGAGCGCTCGTGGACGCGGCGGGGCGTGCCCTCAGGCCATAGAACCCCCTGCGTGCGAATCACGGCGGCGGCCCCCGTCGTCGGCCCACCGACCACACGGCGCAGATCGGATACAATACGGCCCATGGCGGCGCGGCGCCTCGCCCTCTTGCTCTTGCTGTATGTCTCGCTCGACGTGGCCAATCCCTTGATGCCGGGAGCCGTTCACTTCGTGGACGGCTCGGTCGAGGTGGTTCAAGCTGATCGCGCCCGACCCGAGAGCCTTGCCGCCCCTGTGCCCCTCGTCCGCCTGCCGACGCTCGACCGGCCACAGGCCGCTGTCCAGAGCCTCCCGTCCTCGCGCCCCATGACCGTCCATAGCCGGCAGGCCCTGCTTCCGGTCCGGCGCCCGCCTGACGCCTCCTCAGGTCCCCCCTCGCCCTCAGAAGACCACTAGCCCGTCCTCGCGCCTTCGCGTCAAGGCCTGCCGCCGTTGCGGCAGCGCGCCCTGTCTCTCTCTCCGCGGAGGACGGCGCAGTGAAGATCAAGGAAGGCTGGGAAGGTCTCGTGGTGAGCCTGTGGATGCTACTGGTTGCCGGGATCCTCATCGTGGTCCTCAAGCTCATCCTTGGCTGAGGGGGGCTCCATGGCCGGACCCGGCCGGTAGACGAGGACTGGGACCCGATGCCGGGGTATGCCGTCCTGCCGTTCGTGGCAATGCTTCTCGCCATCGCCGTGTGTCCATTGTGGGTCCCGCACTGGTGGGAGCGGAACCGCAACAAGCTCCTCCTGTCCTGCGGCCTCGGCCTTCCAGTCGCGGGTTTCTACCTCGTCCAGCGGCCACCCGCGCTCCTGCACACGCTGGAAGAGTACGTGTCCTTCATGCTGCTGCTGGCCGCTCTCTACACGATCTCCGGCGGCATCCGGCTGACGGGCGACCTGGAGGCGACGCCGCTGACGAACACCGCCTTTCTGGCGGTGGGATCCGTCCTGGCGTCGCTGATCGGGACGACGGGGGCCTCGGTCCTGCTGATTCGAGCGCTGCTCGAGACCAACCGGGAGCGGAGCCGGGTCATCCACACCGTCGTCTTCTTCATCTTCCTGGTCTCGAACATCGGCGGTCTGCTCACGCCGATCGGCGATCCTCCGCTCCTCCTGGGCTATCTCAAGGGCGTCCCGTTCTTCTGGCCCCTCAGGCTGTGGCGTCACTGGCTGGTGGCCGTCGGGGCGTTGCTCGTGACCTACTTCGCCTGGGACTCCATCCAGCACGCGCGTGAGCCTCTCTCGCGGCTGCGGCGCGATCGCTCGGAGCTGCGTCCGTTGCGGGTCGAAGGGGCGGTGAATGCTCTCGCGCTCCTCGGGGTCGTCGCGGCCATCGCCCTTCTGCGCGAGCCCTGGCGCGAGGGACTGATCCTCGGCCTGGCCGGGGCATCTCTCTGGCTCACCCCCAGGCGGATCTGGCATGCCAACGGGTTCACGGCCGCCCCGATGGTCGAGGTGGCCGTGCTGTTCCTCGGCATCTTCCTGACCATGATCCCGGCGCTGGAGATTCTTCGGGCGCGAGGCCCCGGGCTGAGTGTCCAGGCCCCGTGGCAGTTCTTCTGGGCCACCGGCCTCCTGTCCGCGTTCCTCGACAACGCGCCGACTTACCTCGCCTTCCTGGCCCTCGCCCAGGGACTCGGATTGACCAGCGACGTTGTCGGGGTATCGCATGAGGTCCTGGCCGCGATCAGCGTCGGCGCGGTGTTCATGGGAGCCTGCACGTATGTCGGCAACGCGCCCAACTTCATGATCAAGGCCATGGCTGAACAGAGCGGCCTCAAGATGCCGACCTTCCTCGGCTACATGGGGTACACCGCGGTCACCCTGATCCCACTATTCACCCTGCTCACCTTCCTGCTCTTCTGAACAAGCTCGACAAGGAGTAGGCCCAGCACCGCCGGGGGGGCGTTGACCGTCCGGAGTGCTCCGGGTCCGACCTCCTGCCCCGCGGTGAGCCTTCCCCCGGCGGGCTGTGAGTCCCCTCAGCCCCCTCCTCACTGTGAGGAGCCGGATCCCCATTTCTCGGCACAAGGCGTGCCGATTTTTCCTCGTGGTACGGGACTTTCGCCCGTGCGGATGTTCCGGGCTCCGCGGTGGGTCTTGAATATCGATGGCTTAGACCTCGTCCAAGCCAGCGGGTTGTGGGCATGGCGCTTGCGCCGGAGGTGGGCCTCGCAGTCGATGGATGGAGGGGGTCGGAGCTCCCGTTAGCCAGAGGAGATCGGTGATGGACGAGATCAAACAGCGACTCGAAGCGGAACTGAGCCGGACGGTGGACAGGATCCGCCGGATGGGGGGAGGGGTCGTCTTCGAGGATTTCCCGGGCGCCATCGGAGACAACACGCCCATGGCCGATGAGGTGGACGTGATCCGCGTCAACGAGGACAGGGAAATCAGCTTTGCCACCCGCAGCTTGCTCGTGGAGCGCGCCAACAAGCTGGCAGAGGCGCTGGAGCGCCTGCGCGAGGGCGAGTACGGGATCTGCCAGGAGTGCGGCGAGCGCATCGCGCCGGCCCGTCTCCGGGCCATGCCCGAAGTGCTCACCTGCGTCCGCTGCCAGGATCGGCTGGAGCGGACCACCAGCCGGCTCGCGCCCGCGGGCGCGGCCTTCGGCGGTGACGACCACGACGACGACTAGTCAGGATGGCGCCACAGGCTGCTCGAGAGGGTCCAGATCCGACGCGCCGCCCGGCGGTTGCCCGCGAGGTGGACCCGCGGTGCCTTGAGCGTGCACCCGAGGGTGCCGACGACGCGGACGAGCCCTGTTCAGTGGCCCGCTAGCCGGGCGCGAAGGAGCGCCGGGCGGTCGGTGATGATGCCGCTCACTCCCCACGAGACGAGCCGGTCCATCAGGGCCGGCTCGTTGACTGTCCAGACGTAGCAGCCGAGCCCGGCCTCTCGGATCAGCGCTATGTCCCCTTCGGTCAGCAGGTGTGCCCCCGGGCAGACGGCCTGGACCAATCCCGGCGCCACCACCGATGGGTCCAGCGGCGGCTGCGCCACCAACGCCCCCAGCCTCACCTCCGGGCTCAGCGTGCGCGCCCGGCGGAGCGCCCCGTGGTCGAAGGACTGGACCAGCGTGCGGTCCAGGACATCGTAGATCTCCAGGCTCGTCACCACCCGCTCCTCGATGCCGGGGTAGAGATCGGACCCGGCCTTCAGCTCGATCCAGAAGCGGGTGCGGTCGCGGAAGCGCTCCAGCACCTCCAGGAGGGTCTGGAGCCGCTGCCCCCGGAAGGCCGGTGAGTGCCAGCTGCCGGCGTCCAGCCGCTTCAGCTCCTGCACGCTCCGGTCGCGGACGGCGCCGGCCCCGTCCGTCGTCCGTTCGAGCGTCCAGTCGTGGATCACCACCAGCTGGTCGTCGCCGGAGAGATGGACGTCCAGCTCGATGGCGTCGGCGCCCTGCTGGATGGCCAGCTCGAAGGCCGCGATGGTGTTCTCGGGGGCCTCGGCTGAGGCGCCCCGGTGGGCGATCACCAGCGGGCGGCTCGCGTCGTCCGGCATTGTGTGCCTCGTGGCCCCCGTGGCAGTATCGGGACGTGCGCACGCCCGTCCTCGACCTCTTCCGTCCCGCCGTGTGGCTCGGGGCCCGCCTGTACTTCGGCATCCGCTTCGAGGGCGTCGAGAACATCCCCCGGGACGGCGCGCTCATCATCACCCCGAACCACGTGACCTACGCCGATCCTCCCCTGGTCAGCATCCCGGTGCGTCGCCCCGTCTACTACATGGCCTGGAGCGCGCTGTTCCGCATCCCCGTCTTCTCCTGGGTGATCCGCCGCCTCCGAGCCTTCCCCGTCGACATCGGGTCCGCCGACCCGAGGGCGACGCGGGAAGCCGTCCGCCTGCTGGAGGCGCAACAGGCCGTGATGATCTTTCCCGAGGCGGGGCGCAGTCACGATGGGCGGCTGCAGCGCTTCAGGCTCGGCGCCTTCCGGCTGGCATGCTCCCGGAGCGCGCCGGTGCTCCCCGTGACGATCATCGGCGGCAGCGAGTCGTGGCCTCCGGGGCGGCTCCTCCCGCGTCCCGGCCAGGTGACCATCGTCTACCACCCGCTCATCTGGCCAGCAGGGGGCGACGATGTCAAGGGCGCCGCGCGGGAGATGGCGACCAAGGTCCACGCTGCCGTACTCTCCGCGCTGCCGCCATCCCTGCGAGCACCCGGCGGGGAGTAGGGCATGCCGAGGGCCGTCATCTCAAGGTCCGTGCAGCCCAGAGCCTGCCGCGGGTAGCCCGGGCTGACTCGTTCCCTGTCCTCTGCGCAATCGCGCGCGCGCCGAGAAGCGCCTTGCGCACCGAACCGGGGTCCATCGCCTCTCGTCCCCAGCCCGCCTCGAGAAATTCCCTTTGGCGTCGGCTTGATGCACCTGCGCTCGCCGGCGGACGTCCTGGCACGCCAATTGCCCATCACCCGGGGAAATGGTGGCTACGACTTCTGGACGACGCGAAAGGAGGAGCTGGCGATGAATGACAGGAGACGGTGGTCAGTGGCTCTTGCAGGAGCCGTGGTCGCAGTCCTGGTCCTGGCAGGGGGATGGGAGGCGGCTCAGGCCCAGTCAGTGAAGGAGTTCCTGCTCGTCACGGGAGAGTGGTCCTGGAAAGCCAAGGCCGGTGAAGCGCCCGTGGTCGACCGCAACCGGGGGCCGGTCAAGGAGATCGAGCGCTACAGCTTCGATCCCCCGTTCCTGGTCGTCAACAAGGGGGACACCGTGGTCCTGAAGATCCACGCCTTGAAGGGAGCGAAGCACGTGCTCAAGATCGAGGATTTCGGTGTCGACGAGACCACCATCAACAAGGGTGAAGAGAAGACAGTCAAGTTCGTTGCCAACAAGGCGGGGACGTTCAAGTTCGTCTGCACCAACCACACGGACGCGGAGAAGGAAGGGCCGATGGTGGGGTACCTCTATGTCGTGGGCCGGTAGGAGCTGGCCTCTCGGGCTAGACCGCCGGCTCATCACGCTCGCCGGGGTCAGTATGGCCGCGCTCTCCTGGGCGGCGCCGGCGATCGGGCAGGACGGCTACCGGGAGGGGACGGTCGCCAACGGCGCCACCATCGCCGGAGAGGTGAGCCATGCGGGAGCCCCTCCCGCCCCGTTCGTGATCTGGGTGAAGAAGAACGCCGACGTCTTCGGCGAGAAGCTCCCTGACGAGCGCGTCATCGTCTCGCGGACCGGCAAGATCAAGAACGTCCTCGTCGCTCTGGAGGGGATCAAGGGGGGGAAGCGGTGGTCGGATCATCGTCCGCAGCTCCTCAACCGAGGGGGGCTGTTCGTGCCTCACCTCCAGGCGGCCCGGACCGGGAGCCAGCTGGAGGTCACCAACCAGGACCCGGTCCTCCACAACACTCACGCCTACGTCAACGGTCGAACCCTCTTCAACATGGCGCAGCCGAACAAGGGTCAGGTGATCCAGAAGTCCCTCAAGCGGTCCGGGATGGTGGAACTCATGTGCGATGCCCACGACTGGATGAACGGATGGATCGCGGTCCTGGATCACCCCTACTTCGCCCTGACCGGCGAGGACGGCACGTATACGATCGCAGACGTCCCGCCGGGGACCTACACGCTGACAGCATGGCACGAGAAACTGGGACGCCAGCAGCTCCCGGTGACGGTAAAGGGCAATGAGACGAAGCGGATGAACCTGGCCTTTCCGGCGAAGTAGCGGAGAGCGGCGGACTCTCGACGACGTCCTGGACTCCTTCTTGCGGATCGACTGCCACGAGTGGGACTGCGAGGGCGGCCCCCGGGCTGACCTTCGCCTTCGAGTACAGGTGAGCCGGCCTTTGGCCCCCGGCCGCGCCGCGTGGCTTCTCATCACGGTCCTGGCGCTTGCGCTCGGCTCGGCGCTCGCCGGGCCCGCCGCTGCCGCCGAGGCGCCCGCCACGGACTACCGGCGCTTCTTCGGCGGAGACGCCCGGCTGGTCATCTGGATTGTCGCCCAGATCCACCTGATGTTCGGGGCGTTCGTGCTGGGGGTGCCCATCTTCGCCTCGATCGTGGAGGTCATCGGCTGGCGCACCGGCGACTCCCGCTACGACCGCCTCGCCCAGGAGTTCACGGCCCTGCTCGCCGCCGCATTCTCCACGACGGCGGCCTTCGGCGGGCTGCTCGCCTTCGCGCTCTTCGGGCTCTATCCCAGGTTCATGACGTTCCTCACGTCGATCTTCCACACGACGTACTACGTCTACGCCCTGCTCTTCCTCGCCGAAACCTTCACCCTGTACCTCTACTACTATGGCTGGAACCGCCTGCGCGGGCGCTGGAAGGGGCTCCACGTGCTCCTCGGCATCCTCCTGAACGTCTGGGGCACGGTGCTCATGCTGCTCGCCAACGCGTGGGTCTCCTACATGATGGCCCCGTCGGGGCTCGACAAGGAGGCCCTGCGGTTTGTGGGGACCACCTGGCAGGCGGTGGCCAACCCCCTCTGGATCCCGCTGGCCATCCACCGCTTCGTCGCCAACGTCGCCTTCGGCGGGTTCATCGTCGGCGCCTACGCGGCGCTCCGCTTCCTCGGGGCCCGGCGGGACGCTGACCGCGCGTACTACGACTGGATGGGCTACGTGGGGAACTTCGTCGGCCTGGCGGCGCTGATCCCGCTCCCCTTCGCCGGCTACTATCTCGGGCGGGAGGTGTACTCGGCGAGCCCGGTCATGGGCAACAACATGATGGGCGGCGCCTTCTCCTGGAGCTTCATCATCCAGGCCGTCCTGATCGGCATGCTCTTCGTGGGCGGCAACTACTATCTGTGGACGGGCATGGGGCGGATCAGCGGCGCCGAGCGCTACCGGCCCTACATCAAGTACATCAACGTCCTGCTGCTCGTGAGCTTCGCCGTCTGGCTCACCCCGCGCAACATCCCCCTCACCGGCGAGGAGCAATTGGCCCTGGGCGGTCAGTTCCATCCCCTCCTGAAGTACCTCGGCTTGATGGCCGCGAAGAATGCGGCGGTGAACTTCATCATCCTCTCCACGTTCTTCTCGTTCCTCCTCTACCGGCGGGCGAACAAGGGGCGCCCCCGCCCCTTCGCCGAGCACGGAGCCGGGGCGAAGGTCACTCTGGGCGTGGCGGCCGCGATCTCGGCGCTCATCCTCGCCTGGTACGGCCGGAGCCTCCTCACCCTGGATCCCACGACCCTCGACCTCTCCCCGGACCGTGCCCGGTACTTCACGCTTCCCGCCTATCTCCTCCTGGGCCAGGTCGGGATGGTCCTCGTCACGGGGGTGCTGACCCTCCGCGACCGGGGCAAGCTCGCCCAGGCGCTCTTCCTCGCCTCGACGGTCTTGGCGTCCGTGTTCGTGCTGGGCGTGTACGGCTTCGTCATCATGGAGAAGGCCAACCCCTTCCTCCGCAACATCGCCGTGGGCCAGTGGCTCATGGTCATGGTCTGCCTCTTCTGGACCGCCACGATCGATGTCCTCCTGTTCCGTCGGGCGGAGATCGTCGGCGAGATCCGATGGGGGCGGATGCCTGCCCGCTCCCAGTACGCTCTCGTTCTCCTCTGCGTGAGCATCGTCATGCTGATGGGGCTCATGGGCTTCATCCGCTCCGGGCTCCGCGAGGACTGGCACATCTACGGCGTGCTGCAGGACACCTCCACCTGGGCCTGGACGCCGACCAACGCTTACATGATGCGGGTGGTCGGGAGCATCGTCGTCGTCTTCCTCGGGCTCGTGTCCTTCGTCTTCTGGCTGGCGGGGCTGGGGCAGCACGAGCGCGGGGACGAGCGCCCGGCATGAAGCGGTCATTCCTCGGCGTGATCGTCTTCACGCTCGCCGTGATCCTCGCGCTCGTGGGAGTGGCCGAGCTGGTCACGCGGGTGTCCGGCGAGGGCGGGCGGCGGCCGGCCGCCGCGCTGACGGGCGCCGACCTCACCCCCGAGGCGGGCGAGGCGATCTTCTGGGGCAAGGGCAAGTGCTCCACCTGCCACGCGGTGGGCAGCCGCGGCGCGAGCATCCGCGGGCCGAACCAGGGCGAGTCGGGTCCCCTGGGGCTCCCGATCGGGGCGCGGGCCCTGGAGCGTGCCAGGGAGCGGTCCAGGGTCACGGGCCGGCCCTATACGGCCACGGACTACCTCGTCGAGAGCGTGGTGGAGCCCGGGGCGTATGTCGTCGAGGGCTTCAAGAACGAGATGCCGGACCCGACGCGGCCGCCGATCTCGCTCAAGCCCGAGGAGCTCCGGGCGGTGATCCTCTATCTCGGGACCCTCGGCGGCGAGCCGGACGCCGCCGCGATCAAGCTGCCCGAGGGGGTCCTCGCCGCCGCCGGGGGGGCGCCGGCGAGGGAGGAGTGGAAGGCCTACCTGCCCGGCGATCCGGCCAAGGGGGAGAAGCTCTTCTTCGACGCGGACTCCAACGCCGCGTGCGCCAAGTGCCACGCCGTGAAGGGCCGGGGCGGCAAGGTGGGGCCCGAGCTGACCCAGGTGGCGGGGACGCGGGAGCCGACGTTCATCATCGAGTCCATCCTCGATCCCTCCAAGGAGATCGCCTCGGGCTTCGAGCCGGTGCTCATCGTGACCAAGGAGAACCGCTACATCACCGGGATCGTCAGGAAGGAGGACCCGGCGCAGGTCGAGGTGATGGACAGCAAGGCGGAGATCCACAAGGTCGCCAAGGCCGAGATCCAGCAGCGCGCGCCGCAGAAGACGTCGCTCATGCCGGGCAACTTCAAGGAGATCCTGACCGTGGAGGAGTTCCATGACCTTCTCGCCTACGTGCTGACGCTCCGATGAGGCCACGGTGCGCGGGCGCCCCGACGAGCCGGCAGGGCGAAGAGGCCCAACCGCGACGTGAGGTCATCCACGTTCAGGCGAGCCCGATGAGCCCACAAGGGCGAAGAGGCCCAACCGCGACGTGAGGTCATCCACGTTCAGGCGAGCCCGATGAGCCCACAAGGGCGAAGAGGCCCAACCGCGACGTGAGGTCATCTACGTTCAGGCGAGCCGAATGAAACGGGTCCCCCTCTTCTGGAGCGTGGGTATCGTCCTGCTCGTCGTGTGGGCGACGCTCGCCTGGGTGCTTCCCTACGCGGCCATGTGGCTGACGGGCCGCGACCGGTCCCTGCCTGTTCCCGGCGCCGTCTTCGCCATCTACCTCATCCTCGCCCTCGTCGGGGCGGCGGTCTATGTCACCATCAGCGACGAGTCCATCCGTGAGTTCCTGCGCCCCCCGCTCGCCTTCCTGCGGGGCCCGCGTACCGGCACGCGCCGGGGGACCGGGCTCCGGACGGGACGGCTCGCCGTCCTCCTGCTGATCCCGCTGGCGGCGGGCGGCGTCGTGTACGCTCGGGCACTGCCGCGGGTGCAGAGTCCCACGAGTCTCAGGATCCAGCACCCCACCATCCCGGGCGCCTACGAGCGGCTCAGGAATCCATTCCGCGAGCCCACCGACGCGGCGGTGCAGAAGTGGATGGCCGAGACGAAACGCGCTGGCAGCCTCGACGAGGGGCGCCGCGCCTACACCGAGGCTGCCCTCCTCGACGGGCGCGTGATCTTCCAGATCAACTGCCGGCCCTGCCACGGGGATGCGGCCGACGGACAGGGGCCGATGGCCTGGGGCTTCAGGCTCAAGCCCGCCAACTTCACCGACCCGGGAATGATCGCCACCGTCGTCGAGCCCTACGCCTTCTGGCGCGTCACCGAGGGTGGGCCCGGGCTGCCGCCCTCGGGAAGCCCGTGGGACTCGGCCATGCCGATCTGGAAGCAGGACCTGAGCGACGAGGAGAAGTGGAAAGCGGTCCTGGCGGCCTATGACCTGGCCGGGGTCGAGCCGAGAAAGCCAGAGAAGCTGCACTCATCGCTGTTCGTGGGGCGCGCCGAGGCCCAGGCCGCGCCTCCCTCGGAGACCCCGGAGCGCCTGGCCCGCGGGAAGGCGGTCTACGTCAAGCGCTGCCTCGCCTGCCACGGGGAGAAGGGCGACGGCAAGGGGCCAGTGGCGCCCTATCTCGAGCCGCGCCCGCGGGACTTCGTGGCGGCGTCCTTCAAGCTTCGCACGACCGAGTCGGGTGAGCCGCCCACTGACGAGGATCTCTTCCGCGTGGTGACGCGCGGCGTGCCGGGCACTGCCATGGCGGGCTGGACGACACTGTCCGAGCAGGAGCGATGGCTCGTGATCGGCTACATCAAGACGTTCAGTGACGTGTTCACCGAGAAGCGGACCCTCGTCAAGCCGGCGAGGGAGATCGCCCCCTCTGCGGAGCTCCTCGCCAAGGGGAAGGAGGTCTACAGGCGCGCCAAGTGCTGGGAGTGTCACGGCCAGGAGGGGCGCGGCGACGGCGAGGCCGCTCCCAAACTCAAGGATGACGCGGGAGACCGCATCCTCGCCGCCGACCTCACCAAGGGCTGGCGGATCAAGGGTGGGCGGGAGGCCCGGGACATCTTCATGCGCTTCTCGACCGGCCTCGACGGAACGCCCATGCCCTCCTTCGCGGACTCGCTCGGGGAGGAGGACCGCTGGGCGCTGGCCCACTACGTCAAGTCGCTCCAGACTGTCGAAGAGCCGGGCGATCCGGTGGTGCTCCGGGCCACGCGGCTGGCCGGGCCCCTGCCTGGCGACCCCGACGACGCGCGGTGGGCGAAGGCCCCCTTCCTCGCCGTCCCGCTGGCCGGCCAGGTGCTGGCCAGGCCGCGCTGGCAGAACCACTCGGTGGATGCCGTCACCGTGCGCGCCTCCTACAACGACACGGCCATCGCGTTTCTCTTCGAGTGGAACGACCGCTCCAGGGACACCGAGCACCAGCCCGGGCCGGAGCCCGAACTGAAGGAGGCCACCTACCCCCTGCGTGATCTGACGCCCGGGCTCCGCGAGAAGCTCCGCGACGCGATCCGCCTCCAGCTCCCTGTCGCGATCCCCGTCGGTCCCGAGCGGCCCCACTTCTTCCTCGGGAGCCCGGGCAAGCCCGTGTCCCTCTGGCACTGGCAGGCCGACCTCGATGCGGCCGGCAAGCCCGCGGTGGTGAAGGAGTGGGCTGAGGGCTTCCAGAAGCCCGTTCGGGCCCAGACCGACGCCGCCCAGGACGTGACGGGCAAGGGCGTGTGGAAGGACGGGCGCTGGAAGGTCGTGATGACCCGGCCGCTCGTGCCGAGGGAGCGCGGCCGCGACGTCACCTTCGAGCCGGGCCGGCTCATCCCCTTCGCCATCCACGCCTGGGACGGGGCCAACGGCGAGCGGGGTTTCATGATGGCGCTCTCGTCCTGGACCTACGTCGTGCTGGAGTCCCCCGTCTCGGCCTGGGCCTACCTGTCCTCCCTGCTGGCCGTCTGCGTCGTCGGGCTCGTGGAGTGGTGGCTGATCCGCCGCGTCCGCCGGAGCTAGGCCGCGGCAGGAGGGAGTCGTCGTGATCGCCACGCGCGAAGCCCGGTTCAAGCAGGCGGCCTGGTGCTACCTGGCCTACGGTGTCGCCTACTGGCTCGGCGGCGTGTATCTCGCCGCCCACGGGATCGGAGGTGGCCGCGGGCTCGTCTGGGTCGCGCTGGGCCTCGTCTTCGTGGCCCTCTTCCCGTGGCTCATCGCCCGTGGCTCGCGAGGGCGGGGCTTCCTCTGGTTCGTCCGGGTGCTGAGCGTGGCCGTGCTCTTGCGGGCGATCCTCGTGGCGCGCACCGTCGTTGAGCCCCGCCTGCCCTCGGTCCCGCTGCCCGGTGGCGGCGTCTTGCCCATGCGCGTGGCCGCCACGCTCTTTCTCGTCATCACCCTGGCCACGGCCGCCATGCTGGCACGCGCGGCCTGGAGCCGCCGCTCGTCGGTGTTATGATCGGCACGGAGCCATGACTGAGATCGTGTGGACCGACGAGGCTCGGCGCCGGGTGGACAGGGCGCCGCCCTTCATCCGGCCCGGCATCCTCAAGCTGATGCCGATCCGCGCCAGGGAGCGGGGGCGCACCGTGATCACCTCGGACTTCCTCACCGAGATCCGGAACGAATCCATGCTCCGGGTGGCCAAGTGCATCAAGGGCTTCGGCTTCGAGGAATTGTCCATGGCGGCCTTCGAGGTGGCCAAGGCCAAGATGCGCAAGCTCCCGCACAAGGTCGAGGTGATCGGGGAGATCGAGGCGTTTCTCGACACCCGTGTCGAGAAGAACGAGATGATCCTGGCCAAGTTCAGACGCTATCTCCAGACAATCCCGGAGCGAGGGCTGCCGTGGACCGAGGAGGCGCTGGCCCGGGTGCAGCGGGCGCCAGCCTTCGTCCAGGGGATCGCGCGGACCGCCATCGAGGAGGAGGCGCGGCGCCGAAAGGAGCCGGTCGTGACCCCGGAGGCGGTGGAGCACGTGATGGGCCTCGTGCCCATGGCCGAGGCGCCAGCGCCGACGGACGAGCCGCGGTCGGCCGAGCCACTTCACGGCGTGACCATGCTCTGGGAGGCGGCGGCCGAGGAGCGGCTCCGGCGCATCCCGATCCCCGCCGTGCGGGCCGGGGTGATCCGGAAGGTCGAGGCTCACGCCCGCGCCCAGGGGCTCGGCGTGGTGGACCTCGCGGCCTACGGCGCGGCCATCGCGGGGGGACTCCCTCGGCTCTCAGCCTGAGGCCGGGGGCTGCGTGTCGCGGGATCGTCGGTCCCCTCCGACGCTGCTGCGCAGAGCCCTGCGCTCCGGAATGCGAACACCTGTGCGCATCCGCGTCCTCCTCCGGCTGTGCCGGCGCTGCAACCTCCGGGGAACTCTACACATGGCCCATGTCCGGCGCTCTCCCCGGGGCGAGTCCCGCTGGCACGGGTATTGCCCCTGGAGGCGGGTGCCCTTCCAGCCTGGCCGGTCCGACGACCCGCTGGTGCCCCCATCCGAGCGGGGGGCCATGATCGGCACCCGGGGGAGGGGAAACTGGGTGGGTGAACGCCTCTTTCAGCGCTTTTCCCTGCTGAGCGCCGGGCTCTGGGTCGGTTTCGCCCTCGTCCTGGGCGGCGGCGTCACCTATGTCGTCGAGCAGAAGATGCTGGAGCGAGCCACCCTGGCCTCGCTGGACTACTTCAAGAGCTTGGCGCGCTTCATCACGACGGACCAGGAGTTCGTCAGGCTGAAGACGGGGGCGGAGTACGGGGCGTTCGACCGGCTCATCAAGGAGAGCTTCTCCACCTCCCACGCGGTGACCATCAAGATCTACGACCGGTCGGGGACCACCGTCTACCATTCGCGGAATCCAGAGATCGTCGGCCGCGCTTTCCCGGACAACGCCCCGCTCCAGCGGGCATTCCGCGGCGAGACGGTGATCGGGCTCTCCGACCTCCGGGGGTTCGAGCACCTCACGGAGCGCCAGGCGGGGTATTCGCGCCTGTTGGAGGTTTACATCCCGATCTTTCTCGAGGGGACGAGTACCATCATCGGAGCCTACGAGATCTACAGTCCCATCGACCCCTTCTACCAGAAGGTCTGGCCCCTCCGGCTCTCCGTGTGGGGAGCCGTCATCTTCGGCCTGACACTGCTCTACGTGGCTCTCTCCCTGACCTTTCGCCGGGCGTCGCGGACCATCGTCGAGCAGAATCTGGCCCTGGAGCGAAGCGCGGGAGAGCTGCGGGAGGCCTACGAGGAACTCAAGCGGGCTCAGTCCCAGCTCGTCCAGACCGAGAAGCTGACCTCTGCCGGTCGGCTGGCAGCGGGCATGATCCACGAGATAGGCAACCCGCTGGCCTCCATCCTCGGCCTGCTGGATCTCCAGCTCCTGTGCAAGGGGAGCGCCGCGGACCGCGCCGAGTGCCTGGACCGCACCGAGCGACTGGCTGGCGAGATCGCGCGGCTCCGCGGGCTCCTGCGAGGCCTGCTGGAGTACGCGCGCCCGGGCCCCTCGGAGGCGACCGCGCTGGACCTGAACGACGTGGTGGAGAAATCGTTACTCTTCGTCTTCTCCCAGAGGGACTTTGGATCCCTGACCCTCCGGAAGACGCTGGCTCCGGCGCTGCCCTCTGTCCTGGCCGACGAGTCGCTGCTCCAGCAGGTCCTGGTGAACGTTCTCCTGAACGCAGCTCAGGCCTCCCCGCCGAACGGCTTGGTCACCGTGACCACGCGGGCCGGGAACGGCGCGGACGCCCGGAGGGGCGACCATGCCGTCGGTCACGTCTTCCAGCCTGGAGAGCGGACCGTGACGGTCGCGGTCTCCGACGCCGGGCCCGGAATCCCGCGCGCACACCTGGGGCGGATCTTCGAGCCGTTCTTCTCGACAAAGGGACGGGGAGAAGGGGCGGGACTCGGCTTGGCGATCTGCCACAGCATCATCGAGCTGCTCCACGGTGCTCTGGTCGTGGAGCTGGCGCACGGCGGCGGCACCACGTTCCACATCGTCCTTCCGGCGGCCGCGCCGATGCCGCTCGCCGCAGGACACGTTGGCCATGACTGAGGCTCCGGCGCGCGTGCTCGTCGTCGACGATGAGGAGAACATGGTGCATTTCCTGACCATGCTCCTCCGGGGTGAGGGGTTCGAGGTCGAGGGCGCTGGGACGGGGGAAGCCGCCCTCGAGAAGCTTCGGGCCGGGCCGTTCGAGCTCGTGCTCACGGATCTGAAACTGCCGGACACCGATGGGATCGAGATCCTGAAAGCGGCCCGGGAGCTCCACCCCGAAACCGTGGTGGTTCTGATCACGGCTTACGGCACGATCGGGTCGGCGATCGAGGCCATGCGGGCGGGCGCCTACGACTACGTGACCAAGCCGTTCCGGGCCAGCGAGATCCTCCAGGCGGTGGAGAAGGCGTTCGAGCGGGTCCGGCTGCGGCGGGAGGTCGCCCAGCTGCGGCAGGCCGTCGCCGAGCGCTTCGCGTTCGCGAATCTGGTCGGCAAGAGCCCGAAGATGCAGGACGTCTATGTCCAGATCGAGAAGCTCGCGGCCAGCCGCGGCGCCGTCCTCATCCAGGGGGAGAGCGGCACTGGCAAGGAGCTGGTGGCCAAGGCGATCCACTTCAACGGCCCGCGGAAGTCCGGGCCGTTCGAGCTCGTGCTCACGGATCTGAAACTGCCGGACACCGATGGGATCGAGATCCTGAAAGCGGCCCGGGAGCTCCACCCCGAAACCGTGGTTCGAGGAGGCGCACGGAGGCTCGCTCTTCCTGGACGAAGTGGCGGAGATGGCTCCTGGGCTTCAGGCCAAGCTCCTCCGCGTCCTCCAGGACGGGGAGCTCCGGCATGTGGGGGCGACCAGGACGCTCCGCGTGGACACGCGGGTCATCGCAGCCACCAACCACGACCTCGGCGCCGAGGCCCGGGAGGGCGCCTTCCGGCAGGATCTCTACTATCGCCTGAATGTGTTCCCCGTCTTCCTTGCCCCGCTCCGGGAACGGGCCGAGGACCTCCCTCTGCTCGTCGACCACTTCCTCCAGCGTTTCGCCCGTGAGAGCGGGCGGCCGACCAGGCGCTTCTCCGCCGACGCGCTCCGGGCGATGGTGGTTTATCCGTGGCCCGGCAACGTGCGCGAGCTGGAGCACGCCGTGGAGCGGGCGGTGCTCCTGAGCGAGGGGGAGGTGATCGGGCCCGGAGACCTTCCTCAGGAGATCCTGGAGCCCCAGGACGAGCTGACCCTGCCGCTGCCGAGCCCGACCCTGGGCTTCAAGGACACCATGGCGCGTGTGACTCGCGATGCCGAGGTGAAGCTCATCCGCCGGGCACTCACCCAGGCAGGCAATAACCGGACGCAGGCGGCGCGGCTCCTTGGCATCAGCCGGCGCGCGCTGCTCTACAAGCTGAACGAATACAGCCTCAGCCGTTCCTGACGGTTCCCGGAGAGCGGCGGCACGGCCAGGGGGAGGCGGGCAGGTAGTCTCGGGTCCCCAGCCGGGCCCGGCCCGGGAGGGGGGGGCGACCAATGTATCGCCACATCTGCGGCCGCAGCGTCGGTCAGCTCGTAGTGGATGACGATGGGCACGCCGCGCCGGCCGCAGACCTCCAGGATGGTGGCGAAGGGCCCGAGGGGTCGCGGTCGAAGGCCTTGCGCCCCACCTGGCGCAGGTGCACCTCGCCCACGACCCGCGCGCGGCTCTTCTCCAGCGCCGCATCCAGCCGCGCCGCGGCGCCCTCGGCGGCGGGGTCGGGGAGCGGCTGCCCGGCGACGACGCGGTCGGGATGTCTTCGCGCCGCGGCGGCCACCCAGGCGGGATCGTCCTTCTGCTCGCCGCCCACCGCGAGCAGCACCACGCGGCTCACGTTGTGGCGCTTCATCGCCTCGACGTAGGCCTCCACCGCCCTGGCGCTGGACAGATGCGAGTGGGCGTCGATGAGGGGCCCGGAGTAGTCGGCCGCCGCTGCCGGGGATCCGGCGACACACCCCAGCAGCGCGGCGACCAGCGTGGCGCGGAGATCCTGGCCGAGGCTCATGCCCCCTCGTCCCGCTCGGCGGGGAGCCTGTCCGCGAGCCCCAGCAGCTCCATCGTGGTCTTGCCCTGCTGGAGCGCCACGCGCATCCTCGCCTCCTTGTCCACGATGGCGTGTGCCCCGGAGAGGGCCTCCTCCAGCCGCTCGACTGGGACAATCACGACGCCGTCGTCGTCCCCGAAGACGATGTCGCCCGGCCTCACCGTCACGCCGCCCACCACCACCGGCCGGCCGATCCGGCCGAAGCGTTCCTTCACCGGCCCCCCGGGGTGTACCCCCGCGGCGAAGGTCGGGAAGCCCAGCAAGCGCAGGCCGGCCACGTCCCGCACCGGGCCGTCCACCACCCAGCCCGCGATGCCGCGCTGGCGGGCCGCGAAGCCCATGACATCGCCCACCAGGGCCGTGACGGGGTGGCCGCCCCCGTCGATCACGAGGGCGTGGCCCGGTGGGCACAGCTCGATCGCCCGGTGGATGGTGAGGTTGTCGGCCGCGGGCGTCTTCACCGTGAAGGCGGGCGCCGCGAGGCTGAGTCCCGGGGTGACGGAGCGGATCCGGGGATCGCAGAGCCCGGTTCGGCCCAGGGCGTCTCCCACGTTTCCCGTGGACAGGACGGAGAAGCGCTCGGCGAGCGGCTGATTCGTCATTCGTGCATGACCTCCATGACCGTCGGGCCCTCGGATCCGTTGGGGCTCAGAAGGGGATGGCGGGGGCCGCATGGGACGGCGACATCATGCCCACGGGCATGAGCGGTGTCGAGTGCGCCCAGCCCAGCCGCCCCCTCCAGTCGGCGAGGATGAGACCGCCCTGGCCGCGCCCCTCCTCCACGAGCACGTCCACGGCGACCCGGCAGGCGCGCTGTGGATCGTCCACCGCCTTCAGGATCTCCAGCGTGCGCCGCGCCAGCGCCACCCGGATGATCGCCTCGCCCTCGCCGGTGCAGGACACCCCCCCGAGCGTGCTCTCGGCATAGGTGCCGCAGCCGATGAGCGCCGAGTCGCCCACTCGCCCCGGCAGCTTGCCGGCCATCCCGCCCGTGGAGGTGGCGGCGGCGATGACGCCGTGGCGGTCCAGCGCCAACGCGCCCACCGTGCCGGCCGGCCCGGTCGCGCCCGCTCCGCCCGCTGGTCTCGCCGCTGCCGCAGCCCCGGCGGCTCCCGCCGCGCCGGCCACGAGCGAGCGCAGCCGCTCCCGCTGCCGCTCGGTGATGAGTTCCGCCGGATCGCAGGGGGGGATGCCGAGGGCGCGCGCCTGCTCCAGGGCGCCCGGGCCCACGAAGAGCGAGTGCCGGCCGGAGTCGAGGATGCGCCGCGCCAGCGAGACCGGATGGCGGATGGCCGTGACCGCACCCACGGCCCCGTTGCGGAGATGCTCCCCCTCCATGATGGAGGCATCCATCTCCACCGTGCCGGCGCTCGTCAGCACCGAGCCGCGCCCCGCGTTGAAGCGTGGGTGGTCCTCAAGCGCGCGCACCGCGGCCTCGACGGCATCCAGCGAGGAGCCGCCCGCCTCGAGGGCGCTCCAGCCGGCGGTCACGGCCTGGAGGATGCCCTCCCGCAGCTCCTCGCGTCCGTCGTTCGGATCCGCGCCCGCCCCGCCGTGGACGATGAGTGCCGGCACGCGGCCCGTCATGCCTGGGCTCCGGGCGGTATCATCACCCGGTGATTGTCGCCGAGCGGGCGGCGAAGGACAATGCATGATTGCCGCGACGACAGCGGGCGGTCGCTGTCAGGGCGCGAGGCCGCTCGGCGCTACCGCTTGGCGACGCTGACCCTGACCGCGCCGAGCTCGTTCCTCCGGCCCCGGGCGGCACGCTTCGGTGATCGCTTGACCGGCTGGCCGTTGGATTCCATGACCTGGGGCAGCCCGAAGGTCAAGGTGCGCTTGACCACTTCGAGGACAGTCGAGGTGGCCGTTCGGACGATGCCGGGGATCTTCGCGAGACGGTTCGTGATGAAGTCGAGCAGATGGTCGTTGGAGCGGAACAGCGCCCCCACGAGAATGTCGTAGCTGCCGGTCGTGATGTGCACGAAGTAGACTTCGCTCGCCTCTGCCAGGCGCTGCGCGACCAGCCGTATCTTGGGCATCTCCACCTGGATCTGCATGAGCACCCACACGTGGTACCCGAGCTGGAGGGGGTTGGTCATGAGGACCACCTCGACGATGCGCTGCTCCATCAGACGGTTGACCCGGTGCCGAACGGTCGACTCCGGCACGTGCAGCCTGTCGGCAATCCGGGCAATCGGGATCCTCGCATCCTCCTGAAGGCAGCGAATGATCTCGATGTCAGCGGCCCGGAGCTTGATCGGCTTCACGACTCCCTCCTGCATATAAGATTGCGGTACCAGCAATATATCAGCTAGAGAGTTGCTTGAACAGCAAGAAAACTCTTGACAATACGCTGGGACGAGGAGTACATGAATGCGCCATGTGGGCGACTTCGGCGGCGGTGGCGCACGACCGGCGGTGGAAGCTCGATGGGCGCTAGGGTCGGCGTGCGTGGGCTGACGAAGGTGTACCGGGATCCGCGGCGCGGCGAGGAGGTCGTCGCCATTCGGGACCTCAACCTGGAGATCGAGCCGGACGAGTTCGTCTGCATCGTCGGCCAGAGCGGGTGCGGCAAGACATCCTTTCTGCACATGCTGGCCGGCCTCAGGCAGCAAACCCACGGGCAGATCCTCGTTGACGGACGCGCGGTGACGCGGCCGGGCGCAGACCGCGGCATGGTGTTCCAGGACTACGCCCTGTTTCCGTGGAAGACGGCCCGGGCGAACGTCGAGCTGGGGCCGAAGATCCGGAAGGTCCCGGCGGCGGAGCGCCGAGTGATCACCGACCACTACCTGCGCATCGTCGGGCTCGAGGGGTTCGAGAATCGCTATCCACACGAGCTCTCCGGCGGCATGCAGCAGCGGGTCGGGATCGCCCGCGCGCTGGCGAATCAGCCGCCGGTGCTCCTGATGGACGAGCCGTTCGCCTCGGTCGACGCCTTGACCCGGATGAACCTCCAGGAGGCCGTGGACCGCATCTGGTCCGATCAGCGAACGACGGTGGTCTTCGTCACTCACAGCGTCGACGAGGCGGTCTTCATGGCCGACCGAGTGGTCGTGTTCACGCCGCGGCCCGGACGCGTCGGGCGCATCTTCACGGTCGAGATTCCACGGCCGCGGCTGTGGGCGGCGCTGGAGCCGGATCGGCACTTCAACGAGTTGCGGCGCGAGGTTCTGCAAATGGTCCGGGAGTGAGTGTGCTCGGCAGCCCGGACAAGACCGGGGATTACGTGTCCCCCACGACGGGCCACGGGGCCAGGCCGCCGGTTGACAACGAGTATCGGGAGGCCGAGCTCGACGGCTCGGCGCGCAAGCGACGGACCAGCGGTACGACGATCGCCGAGCGTCTGTCCGCCGTCTCGACGTTCGCGTTCCCGTTCGTGGTCCTCGTTGCCATCTGGGCCCTGGTCGCGGCTGCAGGCCTCTATCCGAACTATATCTTCCCGAGTCCCGTCGAGGTGGGCCGGACCGTGATCCGAACCCTCGGGGATGGGAGCCTGCTGCGGCATGTCGCGGCGAGCCTGTTCCGCCTGGGCCTCGGCTTCGCGGCCGGGTGCGCGATCGGATTTCCCCTGGCCGTGCTGATCGGCATCAACAGGACGGCGAGTCGGTTCTTCGTGCCGCTCATCACGTTCTTCAACTCGATTCCCGGGCTCGCCTGGATCCCGCTGGCCATCCTGTGGTTCGGTATCGACTACAAGGCCGTCACCTTCATCATCTTCAACTCGGTCTTCTTCCCCGTCGCATTCAGCACCGTTGCCGGGATCAGAGGGGTTCCGCAGAGCCTCATCAACGCCGCGCTGTGCCTGGGGGCGGGCCACAAGGTCCTGATCCAGGAGGTCTACATTCCCGGCGCTCTCCCGTCGATCGTGACCGGGATGCGGCTCGGGGTGGGCTACGGTTGGAGGGCGCTCATCGGCGGCGAGATGATCGCAACCTCCTCCGGGCTTGGCTTCATGATCTTCGACGCGCGGCAGACGCTGGAGTCGGACGTCGTCGTGCTGGGCATGGTCGCGATGGGCGCGCTCTATCTGACGATGGACCGGCTGGTCCTGCGTCCGCTGGAAGCGCGAACCATCGAACGGTGGGGCACCGTCCGCAGCGACTGAGCGCCGTGCTCGAGCGGCCAGGTGGGCGAGGGGCAAGTCTGACAAGAGGGATCGTCACGCACCAAGCTGTCGACTCGGAGGTCACCATGATGATGAGGATGAAGGCCATCGCTGTTGGCATCGCCCTCCTGCTGGTCGGGGGGGCGTTCACATCCGCTGACGCGGACAATCCGAAGGTGCGACTCGGCATCGGCTATGCCCTGGCCTACGTGCCGCTCTATGTCGCCCAGGAGAAGGGTTTCTTCAAGGAAGAGGGTGTGGACGTCGAGTTCGTGCCCATCGAGGTCGCCCCGGACATGATGCAGTCCATCATCGGCGGCTCCACGGACGCCGGCGTCGCGGGCTCGTTCGGCGTGATCTCGTTCGTCGCGAAGGGCGCGCCGGTCTCGACGGTGGCCACCTACGGCTACGGGGGTGACCGCATCGCCTTGGCGGTGCGAAAGGGAGCTGGCGTCAAGTCGCTGACGGACCTCTACGGCAAGAAGGTCGCGGTCCAGACGGGGACGATCGCA
>JACPIQ010000031.1 GCA_016188005.1 Candidatus Rokuibacteriota bacterium
AAGCTCGCGGGCGGCGTCGCCGTCATCAAGGTCGGGGCGGCCACCGAGACCGAGATGAAGGAGAAGAAGGCGCGCGTCGAGGACGCGCTCAACGCCACACGGGCGGCCGTCGAGGAAGGGATCGTGGCCGGCGGCGGCGTGGCGCTGCTGCGCGCGTCGGAGGCCCTCGACGGCCTCAAGCTCCCGGGCGACGAGGGCACGGGCGTCAGCATCGTGCGGCGGGCCCTCGAGGAACCGATCCGGCAGCTCGTGGAGAACGCCGGGCTCGAGGGCTCCGTGGTCGTCGAGAAGGTCAGGGCCGCGCTCCCGATCACGCGCGGCTTCGACGCCGAAACCAACGAGTATGTCGACATGATGCGGGCGGGAATCATCGACCCGACCAAGGTTGAGCGGGTTGCCCTGCAGAACGCAGCCTCGATCGCGTCGTTGCTGCTCACCACCGAGGCGCTCATCACGGACATCCCGGAAGCCCAGAAGGACGCCCCATCCATGCCGCACGGAGGCGAGTTCTAGCCTTGCCGCGGGCCCCCGGAGCGCCGGAGAACACCCGGCGCCCGGGGGCCTGGCCGGGAGGGGCCGGATGTCCTTGCGCTCAGGCCCCGACCGTACCGGAAGCCGCGGAGGCCGGGTCGGGCATCCCCATCCGGCGCAGCCACCGGAAGTGCGAGACGAGCCCGGCCCCGAACGACCGGTGCTCTGCATACCTGATCCCGAACTCCCGGCAGGTCTCCTCCACCAGCGTCGCGAGCGCCGGGTAGTTGACGTGGCTGATCCGCGGGAAGAGGTGGTGCTCGATCTGGAAGTTCAGGCCCCCGAGGAACCAGGCGGCGGCCCGGCTGCGCCGGGCGAAATCAACGGTGGTCTCGACTTGATGGACCGCCCAGGCCCGCTCGACGCGCCCGGTGGCTTCCGCGGGCACGGGGAAGTCCGCCTCGCCCACGCAGTGGGCCATCTGGAACACCACGCTCAGCACGATCCCCGCCACGAGCGCGGCGATCGCATAGCAGGCGACGACCGTCCACGCCGGGTGGAGCATCAGCGGGATCCCGAAGGCCACCGCGAAGAACACCAGCTTCCCGGCGACGAAGGTCAGCAGCTCCCCGCCGCGCGGGCGAGCCACCGGGTGGCCGCCGATCCGGCCGGTGATGAGGCCGCGGAAGTCCCCGACGAGCTGCCACTTGACGGGCAGCAGCCCGTAGAAGGCCCAGAGGTACACGTGCTGCCAGCGATGGTGCGGGAGCCGCCTCTGATGGGGGCTCAGCCGGCCCAGGATGCCGAGGTCGATGTCGGTGTCATGGCCGTGGACGTTGACGTAGGCGTGATGCAGGAGCCCGTGCTTCCAGCGCCACAGATAGGAGCTGCCGCCGAGCAGCTCCAGCGTCATCGCCGTCAGCGTGTTGACCCAGGGACGATTCGAGTAGGCCTGATGGCCGCCATCGTGCTGGACGTTGAAGCCGATGCCGGCCGAGACCAGTCCCAGGAGCATGGCCAGCGGGACTCCCTGCCACCAGGTCTGGGCCACGAAGACGAGGAGCCCGTACGACGCCGCGAAGGTTCCGAGGAGGATGGCGCTCTTCAGGTACATCTCCGGGCAGTCACGCTGCCGCCGCCCGGACGCCCGGAAGTACTCCTCGACCCGCCGCCGGAGCGCGAGCTGGAAGGCCTTGTCGCTCCGGAACTTCGGACCGCGGCCCGCTTGCGCAGAGGGATCCGGTCGGCCCGCATGGCCCGTGAATCGCCCCTGCTGCAGCATCATCCCGCCACGCCCGGTCGGGCCTCCCATCCCCAACGCTAACACTAGCGGGCCCACGGCAAAGTGTCCATTGGACTTTGGTCCGATGCGGCAGCCCGCAGGAGGCGTGGCGCTCGCCCTCTCCCGCCGGGGCCGACCACCCGGCCGAGCACTGGAAGCACCCGCGGACGACGGACCCGATCGGCTGAGCGAGGGCGTGACCAAAGGGGGCGGGCTCCCGCACGGCGGAGCTCTTGACGCCGATCCGGGGCCGCGCCGGTCGACACCGGCACGGCCCCGGCGCCCTCGATCAGGCGGCCTTGACTTCGATCGTTCTCGGCGTCGCGGCTCGCGGCGCGGGGATCCTCACCTCGATCATGCCGTTCCTGTACTTCGCCTCCACTTGCGCGGCGTCGACGCCCTCGGGGAGCGCGACGCTCCGCTCGAACGCGCCGTACGTGACCTCGCGGACGAAGTAGTCCTTGCCCGTGGTGTCGTGGTCGGCCTTGCGCTCGCCCTTGACGGTGAGGACGTTGTCCATCAAGGACACCTCGACAGCCTTCGGATCCACACCCGGCAGAGCGAACTGGATGACGTAGGTGCCGTTCTCGAGCCGCCCCTCCGCGGCGGGGACCCACGACGCGGCGGGCTGAGCGGTCTCGTCGGTGGCGCCGTCGAAGAACCTCTGGAACAGGTCGGCGCCAGCGTGGTGGAGGTGGAACTTCGGGGTGAATGGGGACCAGCGAAGCATGGTGGTCATGGCGGCTTCCTCCCTAAGAAGTTTAGCGAGTACCAATAAGATCATTTCAGTCGCATACACTAATATCAGTCTCTATGGCTCATGTCAATCTACAATCTCACCCGGACCATTTGTGACAGTAACTGGATGTTATTATTGTGTAAAATTACTTGTATACATCGATCCGCTGACCTATGTAGCACTCATTGTATATGAGCGCTAACAGCAGTCATGATTCTGGTTACTTACCATGGCTCCTGGCGTCACACGCTCGGTCCTCTCGCGCCCCCCAGGTAGTCGCGCTTGGCGCGCTCGAGCTCCTCGACGATCTCGCGGCGCTCAGCGAGGAGGCGCCTCGCGTCCTGGGCGCGCGTGACGAGGAGCGCGCCGAACCTGAGCTGGTGGCGCAACCGCCCTGTGCCGACCAGATACCGATACGCGATCAGGCCCCCGAGCGGGAGTGAGAGGAAGAAGGCGAGCGCCCAGCGGAAACCGGCCGCCCACCCGACGAGCGACGTCTCGAGCGCCCAGAAGAGCGGGAATGCGACCACGCTCGCAAGGAGCCGGGCCGTCGCGTAGTCCGTCTGCCTGCGCGACATCCGCCCCGCGAGCCACCCGGGCAGATAGTACGGGAGAAAGTTCACGGCCGCGCCGTACGCAAAGAGCGGGAGACCCACGATCGTCTGCCATGACCGTGCAACTCGCTGCCGCTCCGCCATCCGCTCGAGGCGAGTCCGCACCGCCTCGTCACGCACCCGGTAAGCGGCCAGTCCGGCGTGGTAACCGAGTATCCGCTGCCAGAGCCGCTCGATGCGCTCGGGGTCCTGTTTGCGGAAGTGCTCGACCGCGTCGGCGATCGACCCGGAGAGCTGGAACGGGTCGATCTGCCGTCCCGAGAGCCCGCGCTCCTCCCACAGCTCACGTTCGAGGTCGCCGCGATAGAGCGCCTCCACGGCACGTGCGAGCGCCGCCGTGTCGATCCGTTCGGCCTGGACCACCTCGCGCTCCATCGCCGACTGGATCGCCGTCGTGAGTGCGTGGAGTACCTTCACTGGCTCCTCGCGGTAGACGGCGAGGTGCGACGAGACGGGGACCGGCTCGCCGAAAGAGACGAGGACGCGCCCGCGGAACCTCTTGCGGGCCTCGAAACTGAGCCCTACTGGCACGACCGTGAGGCGCCCCGGCGCGTGCGCCTCGTAGCCGAGCACAATCCGCGCCGCGCCCGTCTTGATCCGTTGCAGGCGCGCCTCCGCGCGGGTGGCGCCTTCCGGGTAGATGGCGATGAGCCGCCCGCGGTCGAATGCCTCGTCACACGCCGCGAACATCTCCACGGTGCGACCCATCTTGCCCGGGGCGTCGGCCTTCCGGTAAACGGGAATCACCCCCAAGGCGACGAGGAACCGCGCGATGAGCGGGTTGCGGAAGAGCGCGGCGGTGGCGAGATAGTGCACCTTCCGCGGGAGCACCGACCCCACGAGCAGCGAGTCGATCAGGTTGTTCGGATGGTTGATGCAGAGGAGCACCGGACCCATGGGCGGGACCCGCTCGGGATGCCGGACCTCGACGCGCTCGAAGAAGAACCAGATCCAGAACCGCGCGATCACCCTCACGACTGCGTAGAAGGGGTCCACTATTCGCTCGTCCTTCGACCCGGTGAGCGGTCGCCGTCCCGAGCGCTCAGGGCGGCGGCGAATGTCTCTCGGCCCGGTCCTCGTCCGGAGGCTCCTTCCCGACGCGACGATGCCATCGCCACACGCCGACGACCAGCATCGCCGCAAGCGCCAGGAGGCCGGCGAGACCGAGCCAGCGCTCTGCCCGGTGCACATCGGCCATGATGGCCTTGATCTGATCCGTGAAGAAGTACGCCAACCCGAACGCCAACGGGACGCCGAACAAGGCGGCGCCCGCGTCCGCCACCACGAACTTCCAGAACGGGACGCTCGCACTGCCCGCGGTCAGAAACGCGGCGGCGCGAAGTCCCATGACGTGCCGCGCCGTGACGACGGTCTTCAGTGCATGCCGTCGATACGCTCCCTTCAGCCACTGCTGCCGCCCGGGCGACAGTACCAGCCGGACCAGTCGCCACTGGAGGACCTGCTCACCCCAGTGCCGGCCGACCCAGTAGAGCACCATATCGCCGGAGAGCACCCCCAGCAGGCAGACGGGCAGCACAAGCCACCACCGGACGATACCCTCGTGGCTCAACACGGCGGCCGCAATGATCGGCATCTCCTCTGGGATTGGCGCCCCCAGGCTCCCGAGCAGGAGCACGGCGAAGATGCCGAGGTACGTAAAGTTGTCGACGAACTCTTGAAGTGCCTCCACGGCGTCCTCGCCCACGTGGCCCACTCGGGCGCCCCCGCGCCGCCCGGCCCCGCCCCGCCCGCGCCCGCCCCACTCAGGTTGCTACTGTTTCGCAGGGGCATCATTGCGGTGGATGCAGCGCACCACCCTGAGGACTCCCGACGCCCGGTGACTGCGAAAGCCTCCCTATGAGGTCGTGGGACTGGACCCGGGGGGAGACGAACGACTATCGGTGCTACTGTTCCGAGCCTTCTTCAGCTCGGCTTCGCGGCGCCGGCGCGCGAGACGCCGGAGTCGCTGAACAGCGCGATTCGTTTTCGAGTGCGTAGCCATGAAGCCCCACCCCCTCGAAGAAGAAAGACATAGGCGACCAGATTGCGCTTCAGACTAGCATCATTGGAGGTGATCCACGTAGAGCGGCCGGTTGAAGGGGCCCCTGCCCGTGGGGCCCCAGGCCGCGCCAGGGGGGCCCGCCGCCCAGCTCGCGCGGGACCGGCAGCCCAGGGAGGGCCCTGCGTCCTGACTATGCGCCCCGGTCCACGAGCCATACCAGCCGACCCGACTCCGGCTGGATGAGCTGAGCCGGAACCCGCTCAGGCGCCCACGGGCCATGGAGCACGGCCCTGAGCGCTCCCGCTTTGTCAGCACCCGTCACCAGCACGCGGATCTCGCGCGCCCGGTTCAGAATCGTCGCCGTCAGCGTGATGCGCTCGGCGCCGAGGGCGGGGACGAAGTGGCTGACGACCCAGCGCCGGGACTCGGCAAGCGCGGGGCTTCCGGGGAACAGCGACGCCGTATGCCCATCGGCGCCCAGGCCGAGGAGAACCAGGTCGAGCGCAGGGGCGGGGCCGTCGGCGGCGACGCCGAAGACCCGCGCGATCTCTTCCTGGTACTCGCGGGCCGCGGCGTCCCGGTCCGCGCGCTCGGCGTGGATCCGGTGGATGCTCTCGGGCGGGATCGGCACCCGCGAGAGCAGTGCGGCGACGGCCAGCCTCGCGTTGGAGTCGGGGTGATCGGGCGCCACGGTCCGCTCATCCCCCCAGAACACCTCCACCCGGTCCCAAGGGACCCGCGCTCGATGCGGGGGCTCGGCGAGCCGCTCGTACAGCCGTCGCGGCGTGGAGCCGCCAGACAGCGCCACCGTGAAGCGTCCGCGCCGGGCCACCGCCTCCGCCGCAAGCTCGGCAAACTCCTCGGCCGCCGCGCGGCTCAGGTCTTCCGCGTCCGCGAACGTCCTGACAACGCTCATGCGTCGTCCGCCGGGCGCGCTACGAGCTCCACCACGTCCGGCCGTCCCGCTGGATCAGCTCGTCCGCGGCCGCCGGCCCCCAGGAGCCGGCTGGATAGTTGGGAAAGTCCCGCGGCGGCAGTGACTGCCAGAGATCCAGGATCGGGGTGGCCACCGTCCACGCCGCCTCGACCATGTCCGCGCGGTGGAAGAGGGTGCCGTCGCCGAGCATGACGTCGTGGAGCAGCCGCTCGTAGCCGGTGGCGGCACCGGTCTCG
This sequence comes from Candidatus Rokuibacteriota bacterium, assembly GCA_016188005.1. Taxonomy (NCBI): domain Bacteria; phylum Candidatus Rokuibacteriota; species Candidatus Rokuibacteriota bacterium. The sequence continues at coordinate 6,282 of JACPIQ010000031.1, forward strand.
CCGAAGTCCTTGTAGCTGAAGTCGAGCTTCACCGTGGTGAGCGCGACCGCCGGCCCCGGCCGCTTGGCCTTGATCTGGATCTCGATCCCCTCGTCGGGCTGGATGTGCATCACCAGCCGGTTGGGGTCGATCTGCTGCGCCGCGGCGGCCTCGAAGAGCATGAGCGGCGGCTGGCGGAACTGGATCATGATCTCCGTGTCGCGCGTCGCCAGGCGCTTGCCCGAGCGGAGGTAGAACGGGATCCCCGCCCAGCGCCAGTTCTCGACGAAGAGCTTCACGGCGGCGTAGGTTTCGGTGGCCGAGGTCGGGGAAACCTTGGGCTCGCCGCGGTAGCCGGGCACAGGCTGATCGCCCAGCCGGCCCTCCCCGTACTGGCCGCGCACCGCCTGCTGGAGCACCTCCCCCGGCGTCATGGGCCGGATGGCCCGGAGCACCTTGACCTTCTCGTCGCGCACGGCATCGGCCTCGAAGGAGATGGGCGGCTCCATCGCCACCAGCGCCAGGAGCTGGAACATGTGGGTCTGCATCATGTCGCGGAGCACGCCGGCGGTCTCGTAGTAGTTCCCGCGGTCCTCCACGCCGACCGTCTCGGCCACCTTGATCTGGACGTGGTCCACGTAGCGCCGGTTCCATATCGGCTCGAACACGCCGTTGGCGAACCGGAAGACCATGAGGTTCTGGACGGTCTCCTTGCCGAGGTAGTGGTCGATCCGGTAGACCTGGCTCTCCTTCACGACGCCCCCGATGCGCGCGTTGAGCTCACGCGCGGACTCGAGGTCGCGCCCGAACGGCTTCTCGACGATCACACGCCGCCAGGCGCCGCCGGCCTCCCGGAGGAGGCCCGCCGCGCCGAGACGCTCGGCGATCTCGGCGAAGAAGCTCGGGGGCACGGCCAGGTAGAAGAGGACATTGCCGCCGGTGCGGTGCGTCCGCGCGACCTCCTCGAGCAGGGCCGCCAGCTTCGTGTAGGTCACCGGCTCCGTGAACTCGCCCGCCTGGTGGTACAGGCCCTGGCGCAGCTCGCCCCACAGTGCCTCGTCCACGGCCTGGGTCGCGAAGTCGCGCATGTCCTGCGACAGTTCCGCGCGGAGCTGCTCGTGGCTCTTCTCCTTCCGGGTCACGCCCACGATGGCGAGCTCCTGCGGCAGGAGCCCGTTGACCTTGAGGTTGTAGAGCGCGGGCAGGAGCTTCCGCTTCGTCAGATCGCCGGCGGCGCCGAAGATGACGATGGCGCACGGACCGGCCGGTCTGAGCCTTCCCGGGGCTGATCCCTCGGGCACGGCCTCCTCCTATTGGCTCTTGCCGAATACGGTTACGCGAATTGGCCGGGGGCCGGCAGGCGGGGGCGCTGCCGGGACCCGTGCCTCAGCGGCTCTCGAAGCCGGCGCCTCGCCCTTCTCGTTTGCACCACCTCCGCGGATCGGCCGTGACGAGGGTGCGAGGTCCCGGCAGCGCCCCCGCCGGGCGCTCGATGTGGCCGCCGAACTTCTCCCGCATGGCCGAGCGCACCTTCTCCGCAAAGGTGCGCTCGAGTCCCCACACGCCGCCGCTCGTGCCCACGTCCACATAGTGGAGGCCCTCGGCGCGGAGCACCTTCATGCGCCGCTACTCTCCGCTCTGCTGCAGGAGCTTGGCCACGAGTCCCGTCCAGCCTGTCTGGTGGCTGGCACCGACGCCTGCCCCATTGTCGCCGTTGAAGTATTCGTAGAAGAGGATCAGGTCCCGCCAGTGTGGATCTGTCTGGAACGTGTCGCCGGCGCCGTGCACCGGGCGCCGACCGTCGGCCCCCCTCAAGAAGATGCGGGTCAGCCGCCGCGACAGCTCCCGCGCCACCTCGCCCAACGTCATGGCCCGGCCAGAGCCGGTGGGACACTCCACCGTGAATTCCCCCCGGAAGAAGTGGTCGAAGCGCTGGAGCGACTCGATCAGGAGGACATTCATCGGGAACCAGATCGGCCCTCGCCAGTTGGCGTTCCCGCCGAAGAGCCCGGTCGTGGACTCTGCGGGCTCGTAGTCCACCCGGTGCTCCTCTCCGTTGACGCTGAGGACGTAGGGATGCTCGCGGTGGTAGCGGGAGAGCGCGCGGATGCCGTGGGGCGAGAGGAACTCCGCCTCGTCGAGCATGTACCGGAGCACGCGCTGGAGCCGGTCGCCGCTCACGAGCGAGAGCAGACGGCGCTTCTTCCCGCCCTGCGTCACCTGGCGCGTGACGAGGGCGCAGAGGTCGTTGCGGTTGTCGAGAAACCATCGGAGCCGCCGCGCGAACTGCGGGAGGCGGTCGAGGTCCTCGGGCTCGATGACCTCCACCGAGAAGAGCGGGACGAGCCCCACGAGCGAGCGGACTTTGAGGGGCCGGACGCCGTCGGCGGTGTGCAGCACGTCGTAGAAAAAGCCGTCAGCATCGTCCCACAGGTCGATGCCGTCCACGCCCATGCGGCTCATGGCCTGGGCGATGTACATGAAGTGCTCGAAGAACTTTGAGGCCATGTCCTCGTAGGCGGGGTTCTCGCGCGCCAGCTCGAGTGCGATGGCCAGCATGTTCAGGGAGAACATCCCCATCCAGGCCGTCCCGTCGGACTGCTCGATGTGGCCGCCGGTGGGCAGCGGGGCCGACCGGTCGAAGACGCCGATGTTGTCGAGCCCGAGGAATCCACCCTGGAAGACGTTCTTGCCTTCGGGGTCCTTGCGGTTGACCCACCAGGTGAAGTTCAGGAGGAGCTTCTGGAATACCCGCTCCAGGAACCGAGAGTCGCCGGCGCCCCGGGCGCGTTTCTCGATCTTGTACACGCGCCAGGCGGCCCAGGCGTGCACGGGCGGATTGACGTTGCCGAAGGCCCATTCGTAGGCGGGGAGCTGGCCGTTCGGGTGCATGTACCACTCGCGGAGGAACAGCACGAGCTGGTCCTTCGCGAGGTCGGGATCCACCAGGGCGAGCGCGATCGCTTGGAAGCCGAGGTCCCAGGCCGCGTACCAGGGGTACTCCCAGGTGTCGGGCATGGAGATGACGTCCTCGTTGTAGAGGTGCGTCCACTCGTGATTGCGCCCATGCTTGCGCTCCGGTGGGGGCAGCGGCTGGGTGGGATCGCCCTCGAGCCAGCGGCGGACGTCGAGGTAGTACCACTGCTTCGACCAGAGCATTCCTGCGAGCGCTTGCCTCAGGACGGCCCGGCCGTCGTCCGACAACCGGTCAGGGATGACCGTGGCGTAGAACTCGTCGGCCTCGCGCCGGCGTGTCTCGAAGACCCCGTCGAAACCCGCGAAGGGATCGGGGCCGCCCGCCCGCGCGGGAGCCGCCACACCGTCCCCGGAGAGCCGGAGGCGGATCACGGCGCTCGCCTCCGGCTCGAGCACCAAGGGGTAATGCGCGGCTGCCTTGGTCCCCTCGCCCGCCGGGTTCACCGCATCGCGGTTGCCGAGGATCACGCATTCGTGAAAGGCGTCCTTTACGTGAGGCGACGGATTCTCCCGGCCAAAGAGTCTCCGGACGTTGGACTCGTTCTCGGTGAAGAGAAGATCGCCCGACCCCGCGCAGGCCAGCCGGTACACCCGGTCCATGTCGGGGTGCTCGGCGACCACCGTGGTCACGGCCGCGTTCCGGTCGCGGCCGACACGGGGCCGCCTGGCGCCCGGATCCCACGACCACGTGTTCCTGAACCAGAGCGTGGGCAGAAGGTGGAGTGGCGCGGCCGCGGGACCGCGGTTCATCGCCGTGATCCGGATCAAGATGTCCTCGGGGGCGGCTTTCGCATACTCCACGGCAACGTCGAAGTAGCGGCCCGCACCGAACACGCCCGTGTCGAGCAGCTCGAATTCGGGGTCCTGACGGCTCCGCCGGCGGTTCTCCTCCACGAGCCGCGCATACGGATACTCGGCCTGGGGATACTTGTAGAGCCCCTTCATGTAGGAGTGGGTCGGCGTGCCGTCGAGGTAGAAGTAGTACTCCTTGACGTCCTCGCCGTGATTCCCCTCCAACCCCGAGAGCCCGAAGTACCGCTCCTTCAGGATGGGGTCGCGCCCGTTCCACAGCGCCAGGGCGAAGCAGAGACGCTGATGGTTGTCCGAAATGCCGAGGATCCCGTCCTCCCCCCAGCGATACACGCGCGAGCGCGCGTGGTCGTGGGGGAAGTAGTCCCAGGGCGTTCCGTCCTGGGAGTAGTCCTCGCGCACCGTGCCCCATTGCCGGCCGCTGAGGTAGGGTCCCCAGCGCCGCCAGTGGGCCTTGCGCTCCCGCGCCTCCACGAGCCGTGTCTCCTCCGGCGTGACCGTCCTGCTACCCGCCACGCCCGAACCCCGGGTACAGCGTCATGCCCTCTCCATCCTCACCCTGCCTGCGGCAGGGTGACCGTGGGCCACAGGGTCGCCGCTACCCGCCGCGCGCGAACCCCGGGTGCAGTGTCATGCCACCGTCTACGAAGAGGGTGTGGCCGTGGATGTAGTCGGCGTCGTCGGAGGCGAGCCACACCGCAGCCTTCCCGATATCCTCGGGCTGGCCGATGCGTCCGTACGGAATGAGCTTGAGCAGGCTGCTCAAGGCTTCCGGCGTCTCCCAGGCGGCCCGGTTGATCTGCGTCTGGATGGCGCCGGGGGCGATGGAATTGACCCGGATCCGGTGCGGGGCGAGCTCCTGCGCCAGCGACTGCATGAGCAGCCTGACGCCGCCCTTGGACACCGCGTAGTTGACGTGGCCCGCCCACGGGATCACCTCGTGGACCGACGAGATGCAGATGATCTTGCCGGCCGCGCGCGAGACCCCCGGGCGGATGCCGCGGCGAATCATCTCGCGGGCGGCCTCGCGGGCGCAGAGGAACATCCCCGTGAGATTCACACCGAGGACGATGTTCCACTGGGCGAGCGTCATCTCGGTGAACGGGGCGTCTTTCTGGACGCCAGCGCTGTTCACGAGGATGTCGATGGTGCCCCAGGCCTCGAGCATCCGCGCGAACATCCCCCGGACCTGGTCTTCTCTGGACACGTCGGCCTGGATGGTCATGGCCGCGACGCCATCCTTTCGGATATCCCCCACGATGGCTTCGGCGATCTCGCGGTTGCTGAGGTAGTTCACCACCACGTCGGCGCCCGCCGCGCCCAGCGCGCGGGCCACGCCCTCCCCGATACCCGAGCTGGCGCCCGTCACGAGCGCCTTCTGCGCCTTGAGCGGCTGATGTCCCATCTGGGTCCTCCGCCGTCGAGATGCTTCCCGACTCTCCCCTGCCCCGTTCCCTTCTGGACACGGCGGGAGCCTCCCGGGATGCTCCCCGTCAGGGGCCATTGTGTCACAGGGGTCCCGGGCGGGCGCGGGTGGAGCGGGAGGGAGCCCTGGGCCGCAAGCTGAGGCACATCGGCTCAGGGCGGCCCCCGCGGCAAGCCCGGTCCCCGCGTCGGCGACGGTCGCCTGGTGGGAGGGCAACGGGCCTGGCTCAGGAGCTCGCTCGACCGCCGGGTTGGCAGGAACCGCGAGTCGATGCCGACCTCCCCGCATGCCACCGTCAGCACCAGACGCCTCGCGAGGGGATCCCGCCTGTCGCGGCCGAGCCTGCGCGACTCAGGAGCCGAGCGCGAGGTAGAGGCTCTCGCCATCGCGATGGACCAGGAAAAGCGTGGGGGTGCCCTTGTGGTGCTCCTCCAGCGAGCGCCTCAGGTCGCGTACGTTCCCGATCGGATGGCGGTCCACCTCGACGATGACGTCGCCCGGTTGGATGCCCGCGCCGGCGGCGCGGCTGCCGTCCTCGACGCCCCGCACGAGGACACCGGTCTTGCTCCCGAGCCCCATCTCGCGGGCCTGCTCGGGCGTGATGGGCTGCACCGCCAGACCCAGTGAGCCCGTGCCGGGGCGCTCGCCCACGACCTGCTCCTGGGGCTCCGCGAGCTGGGCGATCCGGGCGGTGAGGCCGAGAGGCTTCCCGTCGCGCAGCACCGTCACCGCCACCCCGCTGCCGACCGGCGTCGCGGCCACGGCGCGCGGCAGCTCCTCGGAGCGGCGGATCGGGCTACCGTTGAACGCGGTGATGATGTCGCCGGACTTGATTCCCGCCTTGAGCGCCGGCGAGTCGGGCGCCACCGACGCCACCAGGGCGCCGTGGGCATCGGGCAAGCCGAAGCCCCTGGCCAGCTCGGGGGTGAGGGGCTGGATGGCCACGCCCAGCCAGCCGCGCACCACGTGGCCCGCCTCGGCGAGCTGGCTGACCACGCTCTTGGCCAGGTTGCTGGGGATCGCGAAGCCGATGCCGACCGAGCCGCCGCTCTGGGTGAAGATCGCCGCGTTGATGCCCACGGCCTCCCCCCGCGCGTTGATCAGCGGCCCGCCGCTGTTACCCGGATTGATGGAGGCGTCTGTCTGGATGAAGTCGTCGTACGGGCCCTCGCCGATCACGCGTCCGGTGGCGCTCACGATCCCGGTGGTGACGGTCTGCTCGAGGCCGAACGGGTTGCCGATGGCCATCACGGGCTCGCCGACCTGGAGCGCAGCGGAGCTCCCCAGAGGAATCACCGGGAGTCCGGAGGCCTCGATCTTCACCAGCGCGAGGTCGGTCTTGGCGTCCCGCCCGAGCACCTTGCCCGGGAGCTCCCGGCCGTCGGCGAGGGTGACGCGGATCTCCGTGGCCCCATCCACCACGTGGTTGTTCGTGAGGATGTAGCCGTTCGGGTTGATGGCGAAGCCGGAGCCGAGGCTCTTGACGGTGCGACGCGGCTGGCGGCCGAAGAACTGCTTGAAGAACTCGTTGAACGGCTCAGTGTGCCCGAGCGGCCCCTGGAACGGCGTGCCCATCTCCTGTACCCGTTTCGTGCTGATGTTGACCACGGCGGGCTTGAGCTGGCGCGCGAGCTCCACCCAGGGCGCCGGGGACTGGGCGGCTGCCGGAACGGGAGCGGCCTGGCGCTCGGTCCACACGGAGCCCTGCTCCACCTTGGTGAATCCCAGGCGCGGGACGAGCGCGACGAGCGAGAGCGCGATGCCGAGCGCGGCAAGGCGCCACAGCGTGGGGTGACGACGGATCTGCAGTCTCATGGGGTGTCCTCCTCGCTCACGAGGCTAGCAGGGGCCCATGAGAGGACGATGAAACGGCGATGAGAACTTTCTCAGGCGGCGGGGAGACGGAGCGTGAAGCGGCTGCCCGCCTTGGGGAGGCTCTCGAGCGACAGGGAGCCGCCGTGATCGACCGCGACGGAGCGGGCAATGGCGAGCCCGAAGCCCGAGCCGCCGGTCTCGCGCGAGCGCGCCTCGTCGAGCCGGACGAACGGCTCGAAGATCCGCTCGGCCTCCGCCGGATCGACGCCGATGCCCGTGTCCGCCACGACGAGGACGGCCCAGCGATCCGTCCGCGCCAGCGACAGCTCGACCGTCCCGCCTGACGGCGTGTACTTCACCGCGTTCTCCACGAGGTTGAGGAGCGCCCGGCGGAGGGCCGAGGAATCGCCCAGCGCGGCCACAGGCTCGACGCCCGCGAGGCGCACCTCGACGCCGGTCCCGTGGGCCAGCCGCGCGCCGAGCTCGAGCACCTCGAGAAGCAGCGGCTCTAGCTCGACCCGCACCCGGAGCCCGGTCGCGCCGGCGGCCGAGCGAGACAGCAGCAGGAGATCCTCGGCGAGCCGGACCAGCCGGTTCACCTCCTCGAGGCTCCCCACGAGGACGCGCCGGTACTCCTCGGGCGAGCGCCGGGCGCGCAGGGCCACCTCGATGCCACCCCGGAGCGCCGTGAGCGGGGTGCGCAGCTCGTGGGCGGCGTCTGCCGTGAAGCGCCGCATCTGGCCGAAGGCTTCTTCCAGCCTGGCCAGCATACCGTTCAGCGTCTGGGCGAGGTGGTCGAGCTCGTCGTGCGCGCCCCGGGGGGCGAGGCGCCGGGCGAGGTTCTCGGCCGTGATCCGGCGCGCCGTCCGCGACATGTCGTTGACCGGAGCGAGCGCGGCCCGCGCGATGACGGCGCCGCCGCCCGCCGCCAGGCCCACGCCCAGGGGCACGAGCGCGAGGAGGATCTGCAGGTACCGGCCGAGCGCCCCCTGGACTCGCCGCAGCGAGAGACCGACCTGGATGATCTCGGACGGATCGCCGGCGCCCTGCACGGGAAGGGTGAGCAGGCGCACCGGCTCGCCCCGATCCAGCGACACCGTCTCGAACGTGCGCTTCCCCCGCACCGCGTTCTGCCGCGCCCTGGAGGACAGCGGGAGCGATCGCTGGCGAAGGGATCCGGCGCGGGGATTCGGCTGCCCGCGCGGGCCCAGGAATTGGAAGAACTTGTCGTGGAACTCCGGGCCCAGGAGATCCCGGAGCGCCGCCTCGGCGTCGCTGCCGGGCGCGGCGCCCGACGTCGAGTAGCCCGCGTCGCGGATGACCTGGGCCACCGTGACCAGGGAGGCATCCACGTCCTGCGCGAGGGTCCAGGCGAGCACGTGGTACGAGAGCCCCCCGATCAGCACGAGGATCGTGAGCAGGAGCCCGGTGTACCAGAGGGTCAAGCGGGTGCGGATCGACAGCGGACCGAGCCTCACGCTTCGTCCTTCATGACGTAGCCGGCCCCGCGAACCGTCTGCAGGAGCTTGCGCTCCCCCTCCCGGTCAATCTTCCGGCGCAGGTAGCCCACGTAGACGTCGATGATGTTGCTCTCGGGGTCGAAGCCGAGCCCCCAGACATGCTCGGCCAGCATGGGTCGGGTGAGCACCCGGCCCGGGTGGCGCAGGAAGTACTCGAGGAGCGCGTACTCGCGCGTGGTGAGCGTGATGCGCCGCGCGCCCCGCGCGACCTCGCGCGTGGCCGGGTCCAGGGTGAGATCGGCGAGCCGCAGCACAGGCGCCCGCTGGCCCTGGCCGCGGCGGAGGAGCGCGCGGACCCGCGCGAGGAATTCCTCGAAGGAGAACGGCTTGGTCAGGTAGTCGTCGGCGCCGAGATCGAGACCCGCCACCCTGTCAGGGACGCTGTCCCGGGCCGTGAGGAGGAGGACCGGCGTCTCGATCCGTTGCTGGCGCATGGCCTTGAGGACGGCGAAGCCGTCCTGCTTGGGCAGCATCACGTCCAGGACCACGAGATCGTAGGGGGGGCCGGCGAGGATCAGGTCCGAGGCGACGGCGCCGTCGGCCGCCACCTCCACGGTGTACCCTTCCTCCTGGAGCCCCTGGCGGATGAAGCCCGCAACCTTCCGCTCGTCCTCCACGACGAGTACGCGCATCTCGTGCGTACACTACCACCGATCCCGAGCCGCGATCCGCGCAGGGCTCACGACATCTCCTCCACCGCAGGGTCCGCGGTCAGGGTCAGGCGGTCATGGCACCGGGGGCAGGCGAGTGTCTGCTCCCGGCGGAAGCGCTGCCCCGCCAGGAACTCCTGCTCGACCCCGCAGCGCGGACAGGCGCCCCGCACGCTCAGCAGCCGCCGGTCCTCCCGCAAGCGGAGTCCGGCCGTGATGGCGCCCGCAGCAAGGAAGCTCGGGACGAGCACGAAGTGGACCACGGGCAGGAACACGGCGACGGCCGCGAGCCCCCAGAAGCCGCCGAGGGCCGCCAGCGCGCGGGTCGCGCGCCGCTGCGAGCTCTGCTGGAGCACCGTGGCCGTCACGAGCCGCGGTGGCGCGCCGAAGGCGCTGAGCGAGGCCGGCACCGTGAAGACGGAGCCGGCTCGACTGGCCGCCCAGCGCGACCGCGTCTTGCCCGGCGAGGCGCTCTGGCCGGCGCGCGCCTCGCTCATCCGGGCGCCCCTGGATCCGCCGCCGGGACCAGCTCCACCTGGCGGATCCGCAGCTTCCCCTCGCGCACCAGCATCGACACGAAGGCGTTCGCCTCCCCCTCGGAGATGCCGAGCCTCCGCCCGAGCTCCTGCAGGCTCATGGCGCCGTGGTTCTCCAGACATCCCAAGATCTCGCCATCGATGGCGGTCCACCAATCGATCATGATCGCTCCCGTGCCAGGGCGGCTGCGGCCCTGAAGAACGCTCCCGTGTGCTCCCAGACATCCCTGATAGGGAGCGGCTTGAAGCCGGCCGTCACGGCGGACACCCGCCCGCTCCGGCCGGCGCAGCTGACTACTTCCTCGCCATGTGCCCCATCCTGGCGATCGTCTTGGCCGTCAGGTGGCCGCCGGCGCCCACGTAGCCCACCTTGGCCCTCTCCCCCGCCTTGAGCTTCGCCAGCGTCGGCTCGGCTCCCTTGTCCACGGCGAAGGTCAGCTCCCTCGACTTGCGCGAGCACTCGCTGCATCGCAGCATCACCTCCGTCCAGGTATCGCGACGCAACGGAGAGTAACAGGCGAGGATGAGAGGGCGGTGAGGGGGAGATGAGAAGTTGCTCAGGAACCCGGACGGCCTACGCCTCGCGGCGGGACCGGTTGGCGCTCCGGGCAGGCCAGAGCCTCAGGGGGTCCCTGGGGTCCGTTTTGCGGCCGGCCCCCTCTCCGGCGCCGCTGGCATGTCGTTCGGCCGCTTCGCCGTCGCCAACGTGTTCGGGGGGGCCGTGTACGTGCCAGTGGTGGTCGCCGCCGGCTACGCGGTCGGCTACGGGCTCGGGTCCTACATCGAGCGGCTGCGTCACGTCGTCGGCGCGATCGAGCGCGTGGTGCTCGGCGCCGCCGCTGTCGTCACCCTCGGGCTCCTCGGCTGGCGTGCGGCGCGCGGGCTTGCCGGCCGGCGCCCCGGCGCCGGGGATGGCAGCGGGCGGCGTTGAGCGCCGCAGGTGGGGGGCGCGGAGCGGCACGTCGACTCCGGGTCGTCCACCCGTCGCCACTCCTCCCCGGGGCTGATCCCTCGGGCACGGCCTCCTCCTAGCCCCCCGCCGGGCGCTCGGTGTGGCCGCCGAACTTCTCCCGCATGGCCGAGAGCACCTGCTCCGCGAAGGTGTGCGCCTGGCGCGAGCGGAAGCGGACGTAGAGCGCGGCGGACAGGACGTCGGCCGGCACGCCCTCCTCGAGGGCCGCCATGACCGCCCATCGCCCCTCGCCCGAGTCCTGGACGAACCCCGTGTAGCGCGACAGCGTCGGGTTCTCCGCCAGGGCCTGCGCGGTGAGATCGAGCAGCCAGGAGCCGACCACGCTGCCTCGCCGCCACAGCTCGGCGATGTCGGCCAGGTTCAGATCGTAGCGGAGCCCCTCGGGCAAGTCCGTCGAGGCGGCGTTCTGCATGATGTCGAAGCCCTCGGCGTAGGCCTGCATGAGGCCGTACTCGATGCCGTTGTGGACCATCTTGACGAAGTGGCCGGCGCCCGCGGGCCCGCAGTGAAGGTAGCCGCGCTCGGCGCTCCCCGTGGCCGCCTCGCGGCCCGGCGTGCGCGGGATCGGGCCGAGGCCGGGGGCGAGCGTCCGGAAGATCGGGTCGAGTCGCCCCACGACGGCGCTGTCACCGCCGATCATGAGACAGTAGCCGCGCTCGAGTCCCCACACGCCGCCGCTCGTGCCCACGTCCACGTAGTGGAGGCCCTTGGCGCGGAGCACCTTCATGCGCCGCACGTCGTCCTTGTAGAAGGAGTTGCCGCCGTCCACGACGGTGTCGCCGGGCTCCAGCCGCGTCGCCAGATCCATCACCACCTGCTCGGTGGCCGCTCCCGCCGGCACCATCACCCACGCCACCCGGGGCGCGCGCAGCCTGCTCACCAGATCGTCGAGCGTGGTCGTGCCCGTGGCGCCCTCGCGGCTCAGCGGCTCGAGCGCTGCCGGATTTCTCGCGTAGGCGACCACGCCATGGCCGCCCTTCAGGAGCCGCCGCGCCATGTTGCCGCCCATCCGGCCCAGCCCCACCATTCCGAGCTGCATGGTTTCGTCTCCTTGCCGGCACCGCGCGGCGGTCAGGCCTGGCCGATCAGCCCCTCGAGTACCGCCTCGTCGGCGGACTCGATGGAGGTGAGCGCGATCGTGAGGACGCAGGCCCCGCCCTCCTCTCGTGCGGTGAGCACCTTGCCGTAGAGGTCGGCGGAGTCCCGCTCGAGCGCCGGGTAGCGCAGCCGGAGGCGCACGTTGGTGAGCGGCGCCAGCGCCGTCGCGAGCCGCGCGTCCACCTCCCGGGGCCGGAGCCTCAGCGCCTCGCCCTCCAGCGCATCCGGCCGCACGACCTTGTCCTCGATGGCCCAGCAGCGCAGCGGCAGGGCGACCGTGACCTCGGCCGGCCTCCCGTCGGCCCGGTCGGGGAGCCGCTGCGCCCAGCGGCCGGCGATCCCCCTCAGCTCGCGGAGGGCCAGTGGCTCGGAGATCCCCTTGAGGGCCACGGGCATCGGCGGGCCCACCTCCGCGACCTCGCGGATCCGCTCGTAGCTGCCGGGGCTCAGGAGGATCTGGCCCCCGACGGTACACCCCTCGACGCGGGCGGCCAGGTTGACGGCCGCCCCCACCACGCCGTACTTGGTCCGCTGCTCGGAGCCGATATTGCCCACCACCGCCTCCCCGCTGTTGAGCCCGATGCCCATCTCGAAGCGCGGCAGCCCGCGAGCGGCGTGGTCTCCATTGAGGTCCGCCATGGCTCGCTGCATGGCGATGGCGCAGGCCGCCGCGCGCTCGGCATGGTCCGGATGCGCCATGGGCGCGCCGAAGATGGCGAAGACCGCGTCGCCGATGAACTCGTTGACGGTGCCACCGTGCTCGCTCACGAGGGCAGCCATCCGTGCCAGGTACTCGTTGAGCACGCGGACCACCTCGGCGGGATCGGCCGCCGCCGCGAAGTGCGTGTAGCCACGCAGGTCGGACATGAGGATGGTCACCTCGCGCTTCTCGCCGCCGAGACGCAGGCCCTCCGGGGACTCCAGCAGCGTGCGCGCCACCTCGGGGGAGACGTACCGGCCGAAGGTGTCGCGGATGAAGTCCCGCTGCTTGAGCCCCACGACCATCTCGTTGAAGGCGCGGGTGAGCTGTCCCACCTCGTCGCGGGCACCCGCGGGCAGCGGGCGGCCGAGGTCGCCCGCCGCCACCCGCGCGGCCGCCCGCGTGAGGGCGGCGATGGGGCCCGTGAGCCGGCGGGCGAAGAGGAGGCCGGCCACCACCGCCACGGCGGCGCCGGCGAGGGAGGCCGCCAGGATCGTGTTGCGGAGCCGTCTCAGCCGCGCCAGGTAGACGTCCACCCGATAGTCCACGTCGAGGACGGCGACCACCCGCCCTCGCGCATCGCGGATGGGCGCGAAGGCCGTGATCCACGTCCCGCTCTGGTTGCCGTAGACGCGCGTGCTCGTGGCGACCCCGTCGTTGAAGGCGCGACCGAGGGGATCGAGGAGGGCCGGGACCAGGGGATAGGGCTCGCCCGGGGCGCCGGGGCCGCGGCTCGTCACCATGAAGCGCGCCTGCCTGCGCCCGAGGTCGAGATCGGTGAGCGTGTAGATGGGCGTGTCGAGGCGATTCTCGTCCTGGATGGCCGCCAGTGCCGCGCGCAGGCGCCCGTAGGGGGCGATGTCCTGGCGCATCGCGGCCTCGACCTCGGCGTGGAGCGCCGGATCCACGAGCAGGGCCCCCGTGCGGGCGATGCTCATCAGGAAGGCGCCGAGGGTCTCCTCCGTCTCGGCCTTCTGCTTCTCGTAGATCAGGACGCCGACGAGCCCGATCCCGAGCAGCGTGACGCCGGCCAGGAGCGCCGCCACCCGGGCGCCGAGTCGCTGCCAGGGACGTGGCGTGTCAGGGCCCTTCGCGGTGCCGTGGCCGTCCACGCCGCCCTCCGCGCGCCTCCGGTGGGGGAGCATCTCTGCCTGGCAGTGGACACCTCTCCGATCCGCCGCGCAAGACGCCGCGGAGCCGGGGGCCGTCAGGCGCGAGGGGGGCGAGGCCGGGCGAGACGGCGGGTCCCGGCGGCGGCCGTGATGCCGCGGGGCGCTACCGCGGGCTGGCGGCCGGGGCCAGCATCATGCGGCAGTCGAGGACCGCGGCGCCCTCTCGCCACGCCATCATCGGGTTCAGGCCCAGCTCCAGGATCTCGGGCGCCTCCACCACCAGCCGCGAGACGGAAAGCAGCACCTCCGCGATCGCCTCCCTGTCGGCAGGAGGCATCCCGCGCATCCCGCGAAGGAGCGCGCCGCCCCGGATCTCCTCGATCATCTCGAACGCGTCCTCGCGCCCGATCGGCGCCAGCCTCACCGCCACATCGCCGAGCGCCTCGACCCAGATGCCGCCCAGCCCGAACAGCACCAACGGGCCGAACCCGGGATCGCGCTTCGCCCCGACGAACACCTCCTGGCCGCCTCCCCGCATGCGCTGGACGGCCACGCCCTGGACCTCGGCCCCCGGCGCGTTCGCGCGCGCATTGTCGAGGACATGCTGGAAGCCCGCGCGCACCGCCTCGCGGCTCGCCAGCCCGAGCGCCACCCCTCCCACGTCGGTCTTGTGGGAGACCTGCGGAGAGACCAGCTTGAGCGCCACGGGGTAGCCGAGGCGGTCGGCGATGGCGCCGGCCTCCTCGGGGCTCGTCGCCAGGTGAATCTCCTCCACGGGCAGCCCCGCCTCGCCGAGGATGACCGTCGCCTCCACCGCCGACGGCGCGCCCCCGCACCGCCTCAGGCGCTCCCGCAGTCCCGATGTCCCCCGCTCCGCGCCGCGGCCGGGTGACGCGAAGGCTCGCGGGCGCTGGCGTCCGCGCCAGAATGCGCGCTGCAACGCCAGCGCCTCGATGGACTCGGTGACGCTGGTGAAGATGGGGAAGTCCACCTTGCTCCGGAGCGGCTCGACGGCGCGCCGGCCGGCGAAGAAGCTCAGCGCCACGGGCTTGCCCAGGGTCTCGCACAGCGTCTCGATCCGCCGCACCATGTCCTCCACCGGCAGGCCATCCTGGATCACCCCGGCCGAGGCCGGCGTCGGCAGGCAGAAGGCCACGCCGTGGATCTCCGGCAGCGAGAGCGCCGCCTCCAGCGCCTCCAGCAACACGGCCGGGTCGTGAATGTCGCCGAGATCCATCGGGTTGACGAGCCGGATCACGCCGCCGCGCCCGCGCTCCTCGATGCCACGCAGAAGATCCGGCGGCAGCGGCGGCAGCTCGAGCCCGTGGCGGGCGCAGGCGTCCGCCGCAACGACGCTGATGCCCCCGGACATGCAGGCCACGGCGATGCTGTCCCCCTGGAGCGGAGGCAGCGCGAAGGCCTTCGCGGCCACGGTGAAGTGCTCGAGCGATGGCACGCGGAGGATGCCCGCCTGGCGGAAGGCCGCGTCCACCACGCGCTCGTCATTGGCCAGCGCCGCCGTGTGCGAGTGGGCGATCTGGGCACTCCCCTGCGCGACATTGGCCTTGAGCGCCACGACGGGCTTGGGGCATCGGGCCGCGGCCTCGGCGAGGGCGCGCCCGCGGCGGATCCCCTCGAGGTAGAGGAAGATGACGCGCGTGCCGGGATCCTCGGCGAGGGCCGGCAACAGGTCGGCCTCGTCCACGTCCAGCGTGTTCCCCTCGCTCACCAGGACCTGGACGCCGAGGCGGTCGTCCCTGAAGAGGTCGGCCACGTAGAGCATCACGCCGCCGCTCTGGGCGATCAGGCTGTGGGGGCCGTGCACGAAGTCGCGCCGCGCCAGGAGCGGGAAGGGCATGCAGAGGCCGTTGCCGAGGTTCATCACGCCGATGCAGTTGGGGCCCATCAGCCGGAAGCCGTGGCGCCGGGCCACCGCCAGCAGCTCCGCCTCCGTGGCCCCCCGGCGCCCCGCGAACTCGCTGAAGCCGCCGCTTTCGACGACGACGCCGCGCACCCCCGCTCGCCCGCAGTCCTCCAGCGCCGGCAGGACCCGGGCGGCCGGCACCAGGACCACGGCCACCTCCGGGGGCGCCGGGGCCGCGCTCACCGACGGGAAGATCCTCCGCCCCGCGACCTCCACGCCCCCGGG
>JACPIQ010000032.1 GCA_016188005.1 Candidatus Rokuibacteriota bacterium
ACTTCGCCCTGGCCGCGGCCAACCCCTACGCCGACAGCTTCACGTCGTGGATCATCAGCCGCGGTAGGCTCGCGGCGAAGGTCCACTACCGCATCGAGGGGGACCGCCTCATCGCCGAGCACGACATGACGTTCGGGGGGCCCAAGGTGGAGAAGTCCCGCGGGTCCGACGAAGCGACGAAGCGGATCGGCCTGCCGCTGGGGCTCGTCGTCGCGCTCCTCAAGGACCCGCGCGGCGACATCACGTTCAGCCTGCCGCTGGACGGGTCGCTGAGCGACCGGAAGTTCAACTGGGGCGAGGCGATCTGGGCGGGCATCAAGCAGGTCATCGGCAAGGTCCTGCTCTCCCCGTTCAGCGCCATCGGCCGCCTGTTTCGCGGCGGCGACAGCGACAAGACAGAGAGCCTCGAGGTCAACCCGGTGAAGTTCCCGGCGGGCAGCGCCGTGGTGGCCCCCGAGATGGAGTCGCACCTCACGCGCGTCGCCGACTTCCTCCGCCGTTCCCCCTACGTGACGCTGGCGCTCACTCCCATCGTGACGGCCGAGGATGCGGAGCGCCTCAAGACCCAGGAGCTGACGGCGCGGATCCAGAAGCTCCAGGGCGAGCGCAAGCTCGCCGACTTCGCGGCGGCGGTCGCCGCGTACGTCAAGGAGCAGAGGCTCGAGGGGCCGCCGCCCCGGACGCCCGAGGAGCAGCTCGCCGTGCTGCGCCGACGGGAGCCGGTGCCGGAGCCGCGGGTCACGGAGCTGCTCGAGCGGCGCCTCAGCGCCACGCGCGACGTCCTCACGCGCGTCGAGGGGATCCCCGCCGAGCGGCTCAAGCCGGCCGACCCGCAGCGGCAGCTCGACAAGCCCGGCGAGGGCCGCGTGGAGTTCGCCATCGCCGCGGAGTAGCGCCGTCGGCCCCGCGCGCCCTCTGCTATAATTTCGCTCGACCGCAGCTCCAGGCCAGGAGGTAGGCCGTGGCACACTACGTGATGCTGAGCACGCTGAGCGAGTCCGGGCGGAAGGTCCTGCGCGAGCGGCCGGGGTGGATCCGCAAGGTGAACCGGGAGCTCGAGTCGAAGGGCGCCAAGGTCCGCGCCCAGTACGCGGTGCTCGGTCCGTACGACTTCGTGACGATCCTCGAGGCCCCCGACAACGAGACCGTCTCCTCCATCTCCATCGAGATGGGGGCGCGCGGCTCGGTGCAGATCATGACCCTGCCCGCGATCCCGCTCGACGCCTTCATCGGCCGGCTCGAGAGCCACGGGCGGTCCCGGGTGCAACGCCGGAGGACCCGCTAGCCCACCATGAGAGTCCTCGCGCTCGTCCCCGACAGGTGTACCGGCTGTCTCCGGTGCGAGTTGGCCTGCTCGTACATGCAGACCGGCACGTTCCAGCCTTCGAAGTCCGTGATCCGCGTTTCGCCCTTCGAGGGCTACACCTCTTATGCCCCCTACACGTGCCCCCAGTGCGCCGAGGGCTGGTGCATGACGGCCTGCCCGGTGGGTGCCATCCGGATCAACGCGGCCGGCGCGAAGGCGGTCCTCGACGACCGCTGCGTGGGCTGCAAGCTCTGCACCATCGCCTGCCCGTACGGCACCGTGTTCTACGACGCCGACACCAGCAAGGCCTCGAAGTGCAACCTCTGCGATGGGGCGCCCGCCTGCGCCGAGGCCTGCCCCACCCAGGCCATCGTCTACCAGGAGGCGGAGACCGCCGACTGGCTGGGCGACTTCGCCGCCGAGCGGACCGTGCGCCTGCTGGCCCAGGGGGTGGCGTGATGCCGACCCGTCATCTGATCATCGGCGGCGGCACCGCCGGGCTCAACGCCATCCGGACCATCCGGGAAGAAGAGGGGGCCGGCGCCTCGGAGATCACGCTGGTCTCCGCCGAGCGGCCGTACTCACGCATGGTCCTGCCGTACTACCTCGGGCAGCGCATCGCCGAGTCCCGCGTCTTCACCGCGACGCCGGCCGCGCTGGCAGCCTGGAAGGTCAAGACCCTCATCGGGCGGCGCGCGGCAGGGCTGGACCCCGCGGCCAACACGGTCACGCTCGACGACGGGACGCGGGTCGAGTACGACGACTGCCTGATCGCCACGGGGTCGCGCGCGGCGCGGCCCCCGATCCCTGGCGCCGACGGCCCCGGCGTCCACTCCTTCTGGACGCTGGAGGAGGCGCGCGCGGTCATCGCCGCGGTCAGGCCCGGCAGCCGCGTGGCCGTGGTGGGGGCCGGCTTCATCTCCTTCACCATCCTCAACGCCCTCCTCTCCCGCGGCGCCCGGCTCACCATCGTGGAGGTCGCCCCGCGCATCCTCCCGCGAATGGTGGACGACGCCTGCGCCGCGATCGTCGCGCAGTGGCTCGAGCGGCGCGGCGTCGCCATCCGCGCGGGGGTCACGCTCACGCGCGTCGAGGAGCGCCGCGGCACGCGCACGCTTCACGTCAAGCGCGGGGGGCCGCTCCGGGCCGACGCCGTGATCATGGCGACGGGCATCCGGACCAACCTCGAGTGGCTCCGGGACTCGGGCGTCGACATGGCAGACGGCGGGCAGGGCGGGATCCTGGTGGACGATCACCTCCGCTCGAGCATCCGTAACGTGTACGCGGCGGGGGACGTGGCGCGCGGCCGGAACCTGATCACGGGCCAGGCCGAGGTCCACGCCATCGAGCCCACGGCCCAGGAGCACGGGCGCGTGGCGGGCGCCAACATGGCGGGGCGGAGCGTCGCCTACCCCGGCAGCCTCCTCATGAACATCGTGGAGGTCTGCGGCCTCGACGTGGCCTCCTTCGGCCTCTGGGACGACGCGGCGGCGGAGGTCTGCAAGGCCGTCAGGCCCGGGCGCGCGCAGTACCGCAAGCTCCTCTTCCACGACGGCCGGCTCACCGGGGCCATGATCTGTGGCCCGGCGCAGGACATCTGGACGACCAACGACGTGGGCATCCTCAAGGGGCTGGTCCAGTCCGGCGTGGATCTCTCGGCCTGGAAGGCGCATCTCGAACGGAATCCCTTCGACGTCAAGCCGGCCTTCATGGCCACGCGCACGCCGGGGCGTCTCCTGCCGCAGACCGTGCTCGGCCGGCCGTCCAGCTCACCCGACCTCCCCCAGTCCGTGGCGGCCGCCCGATGAGCGCCAGGAGCGCACCCTCGATGACCGCGAGGACGAAGTCTCCGACGACCACGACCCGGGTGGCCCGGCCCCTGCCGGGCGGCTACGCGGGGAAGCTGCTCCGCGTCAACCTCTCCACGGGGAAGGTGTGGACCCAGCCGTGGGGGCCCGAGGAGATGCGCGAGCAGCTGGGTGGAGTGGGGCTGGGCGCCAGGATCCTCTACGACGAGGTGGGGCCCAAGGCGCACTGGGACCACCCGGAGAACCGCCTGATCATGGCCACGGGTCCGCTGGCGGGGCTGCCGGTCTGGGGCACGGGCGGGCTCACGGTCGTCACGCGGGGGGCGATGACGGGCGGGGCCACCTCCACCCAGGCCAACGGCTTCTTTGGGGCCGCGCTGAAGTACTCGGGCTACGACGCCATCGTGATCCAGGGACAGGCCCGGAAGCTCTCCTACCTGTACATCAACGACGACGTGGTGGAGATCCGCGACGCCGCGCAACTCGCGGGCAAGGACACCTGGGAGACCCAGCAGGCCCTCGAGCAGGAGCACGGGCTCTCCGGCCATCGCATGTCGGTGTACTCCATTGGACCCGCCGGTGAGCACCTGGTCCGCTTCGCGGCCATCCACGGGGACTACGGGCACGTGGCCTCCAAGAACGGCTGCGGCGCCGTCATGGGCAAGAAGCGCCTCAAGGCCGTGTGCATCGTGAGCGGGACGAAGGCCCTTGCCGCGTACGACGCGCGAGGCCTCGTCCAGGCGGCCGACGACATCGCCCATGACCTCAAGACCGATCCGGCGGCCTCCACGCTCTACAACTGGGGCACGCTGCCGGGGGTGGTGAACCTCTACAAGCTGGGCGCGCTGCCCATCAAGAACTACACGACCAATGTGAGCCGGGTGGACCTGGGCGAGTGGGAGCCGACGAAGCTCCGCGACGGTTTCGACCACCGCGGGCACCAGTGCAACGCCTGCGGGATGCACCACTGCCACATCCAGGTGATCCGCACGGGGCCGCACGCCGGAGAGCGCGTGGATGAGCCCGAGTACGAGGGGTGGTCCGGGGCCGGCTGGCAGATCGGCCTCACCGACAGGGAAGCCGTCACGTGGCTCAACACGCGCATCGACCGCGCCTGTGTGGACGTCAACGAGTTCGGCTGGGTGTGCGGCTGGGTCATGGAGTGCATGGAGAAGGGGTATCTCACCGAGGAGCAGGTGGGCTTCAGGCTCGCCTTCGGGGACGCCGACGGGGCGTATCGCCTGCTGCAGATGATCAGCCACCGGGAGGGCTTCGGGGCCATCCTGGCCGAAGGGACGAAGCGCGCCGCGGAGGCGGTGGGCGGCGCGGCCGCGAAGTGCGCCGTCTACACGCGGAAGGGAGCCGCGCCGCGGGGGCACGACCACCGCGGCCGCTGGGAGGAGATGCTCGACACCTGCACCGCGAGCACCGGGACGCTCGAGACGGGCAACCCGGTCCACCCCACCGAGGTCGGCCAGCGAGGACTCGCTGGGGGGCTGCTCGTTCACCTTCAGGACCCGGATGGCGAACCTCGCCCGTGCGCTGTCGGCGGCCACCGGCTGGGAGTACACGCTCGAGGAGGGCATGCGCTTCGGCCGGCGCACGGCCGCGATCCTGCGCGCCTTCAACCTGCGCTGCGGCATCGGGCCGGAGGTGGAGTACCCGTCGGAGCGCTACGGCTCGAAGCCCGTCGATGGGCCGGCCAAGGACCACGCGGTCATGGACCACTGGGAGCAGATGGTCGACAGCTGGTACGCCAAGGTCGGCTACGATCGGAAGACCGGCAAGCCCAAGAGGGACACGCTCCGCGCCCTCGGCCTCGACTGGCTGGCCAAGGAGCTGTGGTAGGGCGAGCTGAGCCGTGCCGCACGGCGAGGCGAGCGAAACATGGGGATACGGCCGAGCGGAGCGAGGCGGCGAGCTGAGCCGTGCCGCACGGCGAGGCGAGCGAAACATGGGGATACGGCCGAGCGGAGCGAGGCGGCGAGCTGAGCCGTGCCCTACGGCGAGGCGAGCGAAATATGGAGATGTTGCCGAGCGGAGCGAGGCCGGGTGGGCGTCGCCGGCCCTCGTAGTATCACCGTCGAGGTCACCACGTGGGTGACCCGGTACGTGGGCGGCGATGGGTCGGGCAGCCGGCTCTTCGAGGAGCCTGTCGCTCCCGGCGAGACGCTCCGCGCGCTCCTGCGCCGCCTGGGGGTGGCCCACGAGCTGAGCTCGCCGCTCAGGGGCGGGGAGCGAATCACGCTCCTCGGGCAGTTCATGGGCGGCGCCCGGGCCCCCGAGCCCGCCGCATCCGCTGACCGGCGTGCCGGTTGACGCGGGCCATGCGGCGTTGCCACGAGCCGCCCGGATGATCTCGCGCCATCCCCGCATGCACACGGGAGGGTGAGGCAGTGTCAGGCAATCTCCCCGAGTACCTTGTCACCGCGCGGAACACGGCTGCCCAGAGCGAGAACGCCATCCACGACGACGCGGTGGCCCAGCGTTACGGCTTCCGCGGCGGGCTCGTGCCCGGCGTCACCGTCTACGCCTATCTGACCCGCCCGCTGGTGGAGGCGTGGGGGCGCCGGTGGCTGGAGAAGGGGACGGCCAGCGTGAGGTTCTCGCGGCCCGTGCTCGAGGGCGAGGAGGTCCATGTCCGGGGCCACGTCACGGAGCAGGGTCCCTCGGGGGTGACGGCCGCCTTGACGGTCGAGACCGAGGCGGGCGGGGAATGCGCCACTGCCACGGCAACCCTGCCCGCAGCCCCGCCAGACCCGCCGGCAGCGGATGCCTGGGCGGTGGCGGCGCTGCCTGCCGAGCGCCCGCCGGCCACCCGCGAGCATCTGGCGGCGACCGGCGTGCTCGGCACGCCCGTGACTCATTACGATGAGGCCGCGGCGGCCGAGTACCTCGGCAAGGTCAGCGATGCGCTGCCGGTCTACCGCGGCCCCGAGGGCCTCGTCCACCCCGCCTACTACCTCGACCAGGCCAATCGGGCCCTCGACCGGAATGTCCGGATGGGGCCATGGATCCACGTCGGCAGCGTGGTCCGGCACCTGAGCCTGGCCCGGGTGGGCGAGCGGCTCGAGACGCGAGGCCGGGTGCGAGGGCTCTTCGAGAAGAAGGAGCGTGAGTTCGTCGAGGTGGACCTGCTCATCGTGGCGGGCGAGGCGGCGCGCCCCGTGGCGCAGGTGCTCCACACCGCGATCTACCGCCTCCCCGCTCCCCCTCCGGGCTAGCGAGAGCGCTGCCGGTAGCCCTGGGTTATGACAGAAATCCGGGTCGTCACCGGCCCCAGCCCCACCCGAGGAACCCCCGATAGTCTTGACAGGACCGGACGGCGACGAAACAATTGGCTCACGCTGGGGAAGCGAGATTGGTTCCCGAGGGATCTCCAGACCGACGAGGCGGAGGTGCCCCCGCTGCCATGGGGTGACGAGCCGACCGAGCGCCCGTACATCGATCCGGCGCCCATCGTACGACATCATCAAGTCCGGAGGGTCTGTGCAAAGCGGGAGGAGAGGATACGACAGAACCCCGTCCATCGACCCTCGAGCTGGGCATCAACTACATCGACAATTCGCCGTCGTACGGCCCGTTCGAAGGGCGCCTGGGGAGCGCGCTGGCCGCGCTCGGCGGCCTCCCGCCTGGGGTCCATCTTTGCACCAAGACAGGTATGCATCCGGAGCGCTCCGGGGACTACTCGGCAGCCGCGACGCGCTGGACGGTGGAGAACAGCCTGCGGACCCTCGGGCTCGACTCCATCGACCTGGTGCAGGTCCACGGCGTGTACAGCATCGACATGGACACCGTCCTCGCTCCCGGCGGAACCGTGGACGAGCTGGAGCGGCTGCGGGGCGAAGGCAAGCTGCGCGCAATCGGTCTGGCCGTCTACGGTCGTGACTTTCACCGGCGTGCGATCGCGAGCGGACGTTTCGACTTCATCCTCACCCACGACGACTATTCACTGGTGCGCCAGACCGATGCGCCGTTGCTTGAGGAGGCTGCCGCAGCAGACGTTGGCGTGCTCCTGGGTCGGGTGCTGCTGCTTGGGCTGCTCGCCGGGGATGATCCGCTCGCCAATGCGCAGCTCGCCACCCATCCTGACGCGCCGGCGGCCCACGAGTGGTGGCGTTGGGCGCGGGAGCGCGAGGTGCCGCTGCAAGCCGTGGCGATCCAGTTCGCGTTGCGCCATCCGGGTGTGAGCAGCGCCAGCGTCGGCGCTCGCTCGGTGCGCGAGGTGGAGGAGAACGTCGCGGCGGCCACCTTCCCGATCCCAGACGAGATCTGGGCTGAGGTCGAGGAGCGGGTTCGGCAGCAGGGGAGCTAGTCGCGCCTTCGAGGCTCAACGATTTCGGTCCGGGATGATCCGCTCGGTCATGTGCCCGTCCGGTTCGAGTCGGTCCGTAACGGCACTCCGAGGGCGAGTGCGACCGCCTCGGGCAGAGTCATCCTACGTCCCCGCGCACCGGCGTCCTCCACCGCTTCGCGGCTCAATCCGGTGCTGGCGGCTTCCAGGCTGCGTTCGAGATCGGACCGCCAGGCCGGTGGGGCGGTGGCGCCGATGATCCGGCGCAGCGTCGCGGCGGCAGAGGCCAGGCAGATCGCGCGAGCCGGCTGAGCCTCGGCCGCGGCCAGAGCCGCGAAGCCCTCCAGGACGAACGCCATGCCCCGCCGGTCCCCGACCTCCCTCAAGATCTCCAGGCCCTCCGTCAGGCGCGCCCGTGCCACGTCGTACTCGCCCTGGTCGCGGGCCAACCCGGCCGTCGTGGCCAGCACGTTGGCGATATTCTGCCGGTCTCCGAGCTCGCGCCACACGGCCAGGCTTTCCTCGAGATGGGCGCGCGCCGCATCGAGCCGGCCCTGGGCCCTCGCCACCATGCCCAAGGCGGTGAGCGCCCAGCCGAACCCCACCCGGTCGCCCAGATCCCGCCAGAGGGCTAGACTCTCCTCCAGGCGCGCCTCGGCCCCGTTGGGGTCGCCCTGGTCGCGGGCGATGAGCCCCAGGTTGCCGAGCGAGGCTGCCATGCCTTCCGTGTCCCCCACGCGCCTCAGCAGGTCCAGGCTCTTCTCCAGCAAAGAGCGGGCGGCGACGTAGTCCCCCTGATACCGGGTGAGGAATCCCAGATTCACGAGCGCCCAGCCGATGCCGCGGGCGTCGTCCAGCCCGCGGTAGATGTCCAGGCTTTCCTCGAACAGCCCCCGCGCGGCGCCGTAGTCACCCTGCTCGCGGGCCAGCCATCCCGCCGCGTGCAGGGCCTTCGCGCGCGACGCCGTACGTCCTTGCGCGCCCGGTAACGAGAGCAGCGCCGACATCCGCTCGCGGCCCTCCGTGATGTAGCTGCGCGCGCGCCAGAATCGCCTCAGCGCTGCGCCCAGGCGTAGCCCGTGGTCAACCGGCCCGTGCCGTGCGAGCCACGAGAGCGCGGCTCGCAGGTTGTCGTGGTCCTCCTCCAGGCGATCCAGCCATGCGGCCTGGAGGGGCCCGATCAGGCCGGGCTCCGCCTGTTCGGCCAGGGTGAGGCAGCCGTCGGCGTGGCGACGGTGAAACCGGTCCGACTCCCCCGCTTCGATCAGCCGCTCGAGCGCATACTCCCGGATCGTCCCGAGCATCCTGAACCGCGGCTCGGCGTCTCCCCCCTCGTCACGTCGCAGGAGGCTCTTGTCGACCAGGGACGCGATGCCGTCGATGACATCGAGACCCGCGCCTGCCTCTTCGACCCCGATCACGGCCTCCGCCGACTCCAGCGTGCACCCCCCGACGAAGACTGCGAGCCGCCGGTACAGCGCCTGCTCCGCCAGGGTCAGCAGCTCGTAGCTCCAGGCGATCGCCTGGCGCAGGGTCTGCTGCCGGGCCGGCAGGTCCCGTGGGCCTCCTGTGAGGACCGCCAGCCGGCGCTCGAGGCGCGCGAGCATCGCCTGAGGCGAGAAGACATTGACGCGAGCGGCGGCCAGCTCGATGGCGAGCGGCAGGCCATCGAGGCGGTGGCAGATCTCCGCGACGGCGGCCGCGTTCTGCTCGGAGACGGCGAAGTCGACCTTCACCGCCTGGGCGCGCTCGACGAACAATCGGACCGCCTCGTAGCTCGTCAACCGCGGGACCGACTCCACGCGCTTGCGATCCGGCAAGGCCAGAGGAGGCACGGGGAACTGCTGCTCGCCGCGCAGATGCAATCCTTCGCGGCTGGTGACGAGCGCCTTCACCCGCTGGGACGTGGACAGGAGATCCGCCACCTGGGCCGCCGCGGGCACGAGGTGTTCGAAATTGTCGAGCACGAGCAGCAGCTCACTGTCGTGGAGGTACTCCTTCAGGCTGTCCAGCATCGGCCGGTTCTCGCTCTCCTGGACCCCCAGAATCTTGGCGATGGTCGGGACCATCAGATCAGGGGCGATGACCGGAGCGAGCGGCACGCAGAAGGCACCGTCCCGAAACTCGTGGAGCGCCTCGGCGGCGACCTGGAGCCCGAGCCGCGTCTTCCCGACGCCCCCGGGGCCCGTGAGTGTGAGCAGGCGCGTGTCGGGACGGCGGAGGAGCGCGCATGCTGCTTCAACCTCTCGCTCGCGACCGACGAACGCCGTGGGCTGCACCGGGAGGTTGTTCCGAACGCCGCTGAGCGTGCGCAATGGGGGAAAGTCGGCCGGGAGGCCGGGGGACAGCAGCTGGAAGATCCGCTCCGCCCGCTGCAAGTCCTTGAGCCGGTGCTCGCCGAGGTCGCTGAGACCTGCGCCATCCGGTAGCGTCTCCCGCACCAATTCCGCCGTCACCGACGAGAGCACGACCTGTCCCCCGTGGCCGGCGTTCGTCAGCCGCGCGCAACGGTAGAGCGCGGCTCCGAAGTAATGGTCACCCTGGAGCTCGACCGCGCCCGTGTGCAAGCCCATCCGCACCTTGAGCCGGCCGAGGTCACCCCCTGGCTCGCCGTGAAGGTCCTGCTGAGCACGCAGCGCGGCCGCGACGGCGTCCGTGGCAGACGAAAACGCGGCATAGATGGCGTCACCCACCGTCTCGAAGATCGTGCCACCGTTCCTCTCGACGGCCTCTCGCAAGACGGTGTGGTGGCGGCCGAGGGCGGCGCGGTAGGCCTGCGGATGCCGTTCCAGGAGCCGGGTCGACCCCTCGACGTCCGTGAAGAGGAAGGTGACGGTGCCGGACGGCAGTTCGGGCACGGTCCGGCTCAGGCGCGGCGGCGCATCCGCTCCTCGACCTCGGTCCAGATCTCAGCCGGCACGGGGAACGTGGCGGCGGCGACGCTCTCCTCGACTTCCAGAGGGTTGTTCGCGCCGATCACGACCGTCCCCACCCCGGGGTGGCGCATGGGAAACTGGAGGGCGACCGCCTGCAGCGGCACCCCGCGCTGGCGCGTCCAGAGCCACCACTCCCGCGCCCCCAGCGCCTCAGGATGGGCGGCCAGACGCTCGCTCGTCACCGGATCGGGACCGGCGAGCAGCCCGGTCATCAGCGCGCGCTTCGCACCTGGAACTGCTCCAAGTGATAGGGTCTGCGTGGCCTCAGCTGTCGTCATGGGCGTGGCTGTCCGGGAGGGTACAGAGGGCTCGGGATCGATGTCAACGACACATTGGGTTGCTTGAACGAACAACCGCAACTGCTGGGGCACGGTATCCGCCATGAGATCTCCTCCTGCGCTCGTCGATGATCGATAGCAGAACGTATCCCCACTCCCGGACTCGTGAAAATGTCCAGAATTTCATACGGATCTGACAGAACCGCCAGGCACGGGAGGTTCATGGGGACGGCACTTATGGCTTGACTCCCCGAGAAACCGTGTGCTAATTGAGCGCGTGCGGGGATGACGCGCCCCGTCCCACTCTCCCATCCCGCGAGGTCATCATGGCGCAACTCATTGGATTGATTGGCGTGGGTATCATGGGCCGGCCCATGGCGAAGAACCTTCTCAAGGCCGGCTACCCGCTGGTCGTCCACGACCGGAACCAGGGCCCGGTGCAGGAACTGGTGGGGGCGGGGGCAAGGGCGGCGGCCTCCCCCCGGGAAGTCGCCGGCCAGGTGGAGATCCTCATCACGATGCTCCCCAACTCGCCGGATGTGGAGCTGGTGGCGCTCGGCAAGGGCGGCATCATCGAGGGCGCTCGCCCGGGGCTCCTGTACCTCGAGATGTCAACCATCTCGCCGCTTGCCTCGCAGAAGGTGGGCGCCGCGCTCGCCCCGAAGGGGGTGCGCATGCTCGACGCCCCGGTCTCGGGCGGCGAGAAGGGGGCCATCGAGGCAGCACTGTCCATCATGGTGGGAGGAGACAAGGCGGACTTCGAGGCCGCCCTGCCCGTGTTCCAGGTCCTGGGCAAGACCATCACGCTTCTCGGCCCGCTGGGCGCCGGCGGCTTCACGAAGCTCGCCAACCAGATCATCGTCGCCCTGAACCTGACAGCGCTCGGCGAGGCGCTCACGCTCGCGCGGAAGGCAGGGCTCGACCGGGAGCTGACGCTCAAGGCACTGGGGGGCGGGCTCGCCGGGTCCCGGTGCCTCGATCAGAAGGCCCCCAACTACCTGTCGGGGACCTACAAGCCCGGCTTCAAGGTCGACCTGCACTTCAAGGACCTGGGGCTGATCATGGAGGCCTCCCGCGCCCTCGGCGTGCCGCTGCCCTGCACGGCCGTGGTGCAGGAGCTGTTCAATGCCCTGCGTGTCAAGGGGCGCGGTGACCTGGACCACTCGGGGGTGATCACGCTGCTCGAGGAGCTGGCGGGGTTCCCGGGCCAGGCATGAGAGCCACCGTGGACCGGCCCGGCCTCGATACCCAGGGGCGCTCCCCCCTCATCAAGATCCGCCGCGTGCGCAAGGGAGACCTCTCCAAGGTCCGCGACGTCGTCGAGCAGGCCTTCCTGGACTTCTACGAGCGGCAGATGGGCACGCGTCCGCGCCAGGTGTTCGGCGGCGCGCAGTACGTCCACCACCGCTGGCTCATGGAGCCGTGGGGGTGCTTCGTCGCCGAGGAAGGCGACGGGAAGATCGTCGGCGCCGCCGTCGCCGTCATGTGGGGTACCCTCGGCCTGGTCGGGCCCATCGCCGTCCTCCCCAACTACCAGAACCAGGACATCGGCCAGCAGCTCCTCACGGCCTGCCAGGGCTTCTTCGACGAGAACAAGGCTGTCATGCAGGGGCTGGCCACCTATCCGTACAGCCCGCGGCATCTCGTCCCCTACCAGAAGTTCGGCTACCGTCCGCGCGGGCTCGTGGTCATCACCGCGAAGCCGCTGGACCGCCCCGAGATCGTCCAGGCCACGCGCGCGACCAGGCCGGCGCTGAGCGTCCGACGCTACTCCACGCTCGAGGAGGCCAGGAAGAAGGCCGCGATCGTCAAGCTGCACCGGATCACCAACGGGATCTTCCGCGGCCTGGACCTCGGCAAGGAAATCGAGATCGCGGACGGCCTGGCGCTGGGCGACACCCTGATCCTCGAGAAGGGCCGTGAGGCGATCGGCTTCGCCATCTACCACACGCCCGGCGTCAGCGAGGCGCCGCAGGGGAGTCTCTACGTCAAGTTCCTCGCCATCGATCCCAAGCACCGGAAGCCGGAGCACCTGCACGCCCTGCTCGGAGCGCTCGAGGACCTGGCCCACGAGGCGGGGCTGCAGCGCGTCGTGGCGGGTGTCTACACCTACTACTGGACGGCCTATCAGACCCTGCTCGAGCGCGGCTACCAGATGGACCTCATCATGGTTCGCATGAAGCGGGGCAAGCAGATCGACGACGAGGATCCCAACGACTTGGTGCTCGACGACTGGCGCTAGGGACGTGGCCTCCGGCTCGTCCCGCGCGGCGATCCAGCTCCGGCAGGTGGCGGCGCTGGCGCTGACGGTCACGCTCTCCCTCCCGGCCGCCGCCCCCGGCCACGCGATCGTGCTGGAGTCGTCGCCCGCTCACGACGCCGTGCTCTCCCTGCCGCCGGACCGCATCGTGCTGCGCTTCAACAGCAGGCTCGAGCAGGCACTCAGCCGCGTGACGATCGAGGAGGTCGGGGGGCGCCCCGTGCCGCTGCCGGTGTCATCCGGCGCTCCTGGCCTGCCGCCCGGCCCGGACCGGCTCGTCATCCGGCTGCGCCCGCTCCCCGCCGGCACCTACGTGGCGCGGTTCAAGGTGCTCGCCGCCGACGGCCACATCACCGAGGGCGCGCTCCGGTTCACGGTCAGGGCGGCGCGGTAGCGGGATGACCCTGCTGGCCGGCTTCCTCGACGTGCTGCTGCGGGGGCTCGCCCTCGTGGCCCTCAGCGCGTCCGTCGGAGGTGTCGGCTACGCGCTCTGGGCCCTGCGCCCGCTCGGGCGCCGCCGTCCCCCTGTGGAGGCTGCGGCCCGGCGGGCGCTGGGCCTCATCATCGCGGGTGCGCTCGTGCTGGCGGCCGCACGCCTCGTGATCCTGACCGTGCTCCAGCCCTGGGCGCTCGCCGACGAGACGGGCGGCTGGGCCCTGCGCGAGGTCCTCTCCACGGCCTTCGCACGAGCCGGGCTCGTGAGCGTCGTGCTGGCGCTGGGCCTTGCCGTCTGCGCCGCCTGGCTCCGTGCCCACCCGACCTCGCCGGCTGGGTGGATGGTCGCTGTCGCGATCTCCCTCGTCCTGCTTGGCAACGCGGCCTGGCTGGCGCATGCCACGAGTCGGCTCGAGGGGCGAGCCCCGCTCATGGCAATGACCGTCGTCCATCAGGCGGGGGCGGTGATCTGGGTGGGCGGCCTGATCCACCTCATGGGCTTCTGGCGGCTCCGGGGCTCGTGGCGACTCTCGCCCGGTGACGAGGCGGCGGATCGCCTGGGGGCGGCGGTGCTCGGGCGCTTCTCGGCGCTGGCGCTCTTCGGCGTCGCGCTCGTGGTGGGGCCAGGTCTCTTCCTCATGCGCCACTATGTCGGCGGCTGGGAAGCCCTGATCGGCACGGGCTACGGCTTCATGGTCGTCACCAAGGTCGCTCTCCTGGGGGCGGCGCTTCTGCTGGGGGCCCTCAACTTCCTCGTCCTGCGAAGACGGACGGGCGGCGGACCCGCGGGGGACGCGACCGCGCGGCTGCGTGCGTTCGTGGAGGCGGAGCTCGGCATCGGGCTGACGGTGCTGCTCTCCGCGGCCTCGCTCACCTCGCTGCCGCCAGGGATCGACGTGGTGGCCGACCGGGCCACCCCCGCCGAGGTGGCCGCGCGCTTCTTGCCCGGGATGCCGAGGCTCACCTCCCCCCCCGTGGGGCAACTTCTGGCCGCGGCGGCGCCCATTGCCGACACGCTCGGGATCCGGCAGCCCGAGGAGTACGCCTGGTCCGAGTACAACCATCACGCCGCCGGGATGTTCGTGTTCGCCATGGGAGTTCTGGCCGTGCTCGACCGGACCGGCCGGCCCCGCTGGGCGCGCCACTGGCCGCTCCTCTTCCTGGGTCTCGCGGCCTTCATGTTCATCCGGAACGATCCCCGCGCCTGGCCGCTGGGACCCGCCGGGTTCTGGGAGAGCATGACGCTGCCCGACGTCCTGCAGCACCGGCTGGCGGTGCTCTTCGTGGTGGCCATTGGCCTCTTCGAATGGCTGGGGCGCATCGGCCCACTGAGGCGCCCGGGCTGGCAGCTCGTCTTCCCGCTGCTCTGCGCCGCTGGCGGCGCGGTGCTGCTCACCCACTCCCACGCCATGTTCAACCTCAAGGCGGAGTTCCTGGCGGAGGTGTCCCACGCGCCCATGGGACTCCTGGCGGTCCTCATGGGGTGGGGGCGGTGGATCGAGCTGAGACTTCCCGAGGGGACGAACGGGGTGCCCGGGTGGGTATGGGCAGTGTCCATGGTGCTGATCGGCGCACTCCTGCTCGTGTACCGGGAGACCTGACGTGATCCAGGGATTCGCGACGCCCGAGGGCACGGCGGCCTACCGCGCCCGCGTGGGAGCACGCGCGGTGCCGGAGCACTTCCGCTCCTGGCGCGGGCTCACGCTGTCCTCCGTGGGCATCGGCACCTATCTGGGCGGGGAGGACGATCCCACCGACCGCGCGTACCGCGAGGCGGTGACCCGCGCCCTCGAGATCGGAATCAACGTGGTGGACTCCGCCGTGAACTACCGCCAGCAGCGGAGCGAGCGCGCCATCGGCGCGGCCCTCCGCGCACTCATCGCCGCGGGCGGCGCCAGGCGCGAGGAGGTGGTAATCGCCACCAAGGGGGGCTTCATCCCCTTCGACGGCGCCGTGCCGGCCAATCCCGGCGCCTATGTGGCCGACACCTACGTCCGTCCCGGTATCGTCCGCCCCGAGGACGTCGTGGGCGGCTGCCACTGCCTCGCCCCGCGCTTCCTCGCCGACCAGCTCGAGCGGAGCCGGGCCAACCTCGGCGTCGGGACCCTCGACGTGTACTACCTCCACAACCCGGAGATGCAGCTCCCGGCCGTCGATCGCTCCACCTTTCTCGCGCGGGTGCGCCATGCCTTCGAGTTCCTGGAGGGCGCCGTGAGCGCCGGGACGATCCGCCTCTACGGCACGGCCACCTGGACCGGCTACCGTCAGCCGCCCGCGGCCCCCGACTACCTCTCGCTGGAAGAGCTGGTGGGCCTGGCCGTGGAGGTGGCGGGCGAGGGGCACCACTGCCGCGTGATCCAGCTCCCGTACAACCTGGGCATGACCGAGGCCTTCACCACCGCCAACCAGCGCGCGGGGCGAGACACGGTGACGCCGCTCGAGGCCGCCGAGCGCTTCGGTCTCTACGTGGTGAGCTCCGCGTCCATCTACCAGGGCCAGCTCGCCCGGGGCCTCCCGGAGGTGGTGGGCCGGTTTCTCCCCGGGCTCCAGACCGACGCCCAGCGCGCGCTCCAGTTCGTGCGCTCGACGCCCGGCATCGGCTCCGCCCTCGTGGGCATGAAGGCTGTCGCGCACGTGGAGGAGAACGGCCGCCTGGCCGCGGTGCCCCCGGTGCCCTGGGAGAAGTTCAGGAAACTCTTCGAGGCCGCGTGAGGGGCGCGCCCGGCCCGCCTCTCCCGCCCCTGGAACAGACGGCGAGTCCTTGAAAACACCGCGGTTGTCGGCTACGGTGGGACGTCGTGATTCGACTGGAATCGGACTGGCAGACGCGTCCGGATCAAGGACGCGCTGGCCCGCCGGGACGCGGCCTTCGTCCGCTGATCGGCTCATGAGCCAGTGCACGGTCAGCAAGATCCACCACATCGGCGTCGTCGTCGGGTCGCTCCGCCGCGCCTATGGCTTCTGGTGCGACACGCTGGGGCTGCCCCTGCGGCGTCAGGCCGAGATCCCCGACCAGGGCGTACGGGCCGCGCTCCTCGCCGCCGGCGAGAGCGAGATCGAGCTGCTGGAGCCCATGACGGCGGACAGCGGCGTGGCGCGCTTCCTGGCCCGTCGTGGCGAGGGGCTCCACCACCTCTGTTTCGAGACCCCCGACGTGGACGTGGCACTTGGCGGGCTCAAGGCGCAGAGCGTACCGCTGCTGGACGAGCGCCCCCGCGAGGGGCTCGCCGGGCGGATCGCCTTCCTCAGCCCGAAGGCGTGTCACGGCGTGCTGGTGGAGCTGGCCACGCCGCCGCCGGGAACGGAATCCCGGGACTCGCCGGTGCGCCTCAAGCGGCTCGTCGTGGGTTGCCGCGAGCCTGCCGCCGCCGCCGAGAGCTTTCAGCGCCTGTTCGGGCTGCCGGAGGTGGCGATGAACCGCGGCACCCGCTGCATGCTCGGCTGGGCGGGCGGCGGCACGCTGCTGATGGTCCCGGCTGCCGAGGTGGGGAACGTCGAGGGCATGGTGGCGCTGTCCATGGTGGCGCCGGAGATGGCCTCCCTCCTGGGGCGTCTGCGGGGCGCGGGAGCCGCCATGCTGGTCGGCGCCTCGGAGGTCACCATCGAGCCGCGCTCGTCACACGGCGTCCACCTCCACATCAGCCGTTACCACTTTCCCTGAGCGCCCGAGCGCTCCGGGCGCCGCCTCCGCTCGTGACCGAGACCTCCGGCGAGCATCGCAGCCACACCCTCTGGCTCGTGGGCATCTGTCTGGCCCGGACCGGGCATTCGGTCATGTCGATGGCCTACCCGACGGTGCTGGCGGCGGTCCAGGAGGAGTGGGGGCTCTCCTTCACCGCGGCCGGCAGCATCAACTCCGCCAGCCAGGCGGGGACGGCGCTGTCCCTGGTGGTGCTCTCGGTCCTGGCCGACTACCTGGGCCCGCGGGCTGTCTTCCTCGGTGCGGCTGTCCTCGCCGCCGCCACCTCCTTCCTCATTCCGGTCTTCGCCCACGGGCATCTCTCCGCCCTGGTCCTGTTCTTTGTCTCGGCGGTGGCCATCGCGGGGACCTACACGCCGGGTGTGATGCTGATCGCGGCTCGCTTCGAGCCCGCCCGGCGCGGCGGCGCCGTCGGCTGGTTCCTCGCCTCCTCGTCGGTGGGGTATGTGCTGGCCCTGGCCGTCGGCGGGTTCGTCGTGGGGCACGCTGGCTGGCGTGCGGCGCTGTTCGTCCTGGCGCTGGGGCCGGTGGGCTGCCTGCTGCTGTCCCTGGGCCTGTTTCGAGGGGGGTCGGCGCGCGCCGTGCCCTCGGGCCGCTTCAGGTGGGAGACGGGGCTGTCGGGCAACCGCGCGGCGCAGCTCATGATCGCCGGCTATGTGTTCCACTCCTGGGAGCTGCTGGGCATGTGGGCCTGGACCCCGGCGTTCATGACGGCGGTCCTCGTGGCCCACGGGACGGCTCCCACGCCGGCGGCCGGGCTCGGCGCCGGGCTCACGGCGCTCTTCCACGTGATGGGCATCGCCGCCTCGAGCACGGGCGGCTGGCTCTCGGACCGCTGGGGGCGCACCGCCGTCATCGCCGGGATGATGCTCCTGAGCAGCGCCTGCTCGTTCGGCTTCGGCTGGCTGCTGGGCGCCCCGGTCGCGCTGGTCCTCGTGGCCGGCTGCATCTACGGCTTCTCGGCCCTCGGTGACTCCCCCGTCTACTCGACGGGGATCACGGAGACCGTCCCCCCCGAGCGGCTCGGCTCGGTGCTGGCCATCCGGTCCCTCCTGGGCTTCGGCGCCGGCGCCATCGCGCCCATCGTCTTCGGCCTGGTGCTCGACCTCTACCAGGATCGGACCGCCGTGGCGGCGTGGGGCTCGGCCTTCTCGGTGCTGGGCGTGGGCGGTGCTCTCGGGCTCGCGAGCATCCTCTGGCTGCGCGCGCTCCCCGAGGCGCGCCGGCTGGCGGGGGGAAAGCGCTGACCCGCCCATGAAAGGCCGCGTGAGAGGCCTCGGGCCCGGGCGCAAGACGCGCCGGACTCTCAAGCGCGGCGGGATCGGGCCGGCCGCCGAGCTCAACCGCCAGCTCGGGGCCTGGCCGCGGGTGAAGATCACCCCCATGTTCGGGCGCTGGGGTTACTTCGTCGGGCCCCAGCTCTTCGCCTGCTTTCCCCTGCGCGTCCAGGACACGGACCTCTGGATCCGCCTCACGCCCGAGGAGCAGCGGCGCGCCCTCGAGGTGCCGGGCTTCGTGCCCCACCGCCGCTTTGCGGCGCGCGGGTGGGTCGAGTGCCGGGTGGAGACGTCGAGGGACGTGGGGCGGGCCATACGCTGGCTCAGGCGGAGCTACGAGGCGGCCCGGCAGGCCCTCGAGCGCGAGGAGCGGAAGGCCCCGTGAGCCGGCGGGGCTCCGCCCTCACGGTGTGACGGCGCCGGACGAGTTCGCCGCGGCCTCGGCACGCGCGCGCGCCTCGATCCGCTCCACCTGCACCAGAGGGACGAGGGGCAGGGCGAGAAGGGTCATCGCCGCCGAGATGAGCACCAGCGGTGTGTAGCCGAGCCAGTCGTAGAGGTAGCCGCCCGCCACCTGGGACCCCTGGGCTCCGCCGTTGAAGACGGACATGAGCAGCGCGAAGAACGTGCCCTCCGCCCGGCGCGGGCAGGCCTTGGCGGCGAGGTCGAGGAAGGCCAGCTGCGCGATCATGCCGACGCAGCCGAACACGATGTCGATGCAGATGGCGGAGGTGGCGTCGCGGTAGAGGAGGTAGGCCAGCGTGCCGACCACCCCCGCGCCGATGGCGCCGTTGATCAGCCACTTGAGCGGCATCCGTCGGGAGAGGGGTGCATACACCAGGGCCCCCACCACGGCGGCTGCCGAGCCCAGCGAGCCGAGGAGCCCGATGAACTGCTGGCTGAACTTGAGCCGGTCCGTCTGGTAGTAGACGAGAGCCGGCCCGAAGGACGGGCTGAAGGTCCAGAAGAGGATGAACCCTGCGACGATCCAGATCTCGCGCTCGGTGACGGCCCCTCGGATGGCGCGGAACGTCTCGCGGAAGGCCTCCCGGTCGGTCCGTGCGGGGGCTTCCCTGACGAAGAGCAGGGCCATGAGAAAGGAGACGAGCGGGAAGCACCCCGCCACGACGAAGGCCCACCCGAGACTCCGCGTCTCCGCCAGCCGTCCCCCCACGATGCCCACGAGGATCGCGGCGCCGTAGATGCAGGCCCACTGCACGGCCTGGAAGGCCCCGGTGAGCCCGAGGGGCTTGCCGCTCTCCACCATCAGCGCGTCGGTCAGCACGTCCGTGAACGCCAGCCCCAGCCCCATCACGGTGAAGAGCCCCGTCAGCCACCAGTACGGGCGCTCCGTCAGGAATCCCAGCGCCAGCCCCGCCGTGGCCGCGAGCGCCGAGGTCAGGAGGAAGTAGCTCTTTCGCCGGCGGCCGAAGAGCGGGACGAAGTCGGAAACCAGCCCGTACACGGGCTTGATCAGCCACGGCAGCGTGCTGATGGTGAAGAAGGTCGCCACCTGGCCGGCCGAAAAGCCCGAGTCCTTGAAGACGATGGTGATCGTCTGGTTGGGCAGGTACCACATCCCCTGGGAGAAGTAGACGACGCCGAAGAGGAGCGCGAGGCGCTGGGCTCCCGCGGTCTGGAACGGATGGAGGCGATCGAGACCGCCCAGCATTCCCGCACTATACAACGTGTGCTACGCTTAGCCCCCTATGCGTGAGGTGACGAAGCGTGGGCCGTGAGGCGGCCCCGGCCCCGCCGGCGGCCGCGCCCACGGTCGTCGCCGGCGTCGAGCGGGCGCTCGCCCGCCTGGACGCGGCGGCGCTCGAGCGAGAGTACTGGGAGCTAGGCGAGTTCCTCTTCATCCCGGAGGCCCTGCCTCCCGAGGTGGTGGGGCGGCTCCTGGAGGACGTGGAGCGCCTCGAGCCGGGGCTGCACCGCAACTACGTTCCCCGGCACAAGAAGGGCGGGAGCGTGAGCCACTTCGCCATCGCCGACGGCGGGCCCGCGCTGCTGGGCCTCTACCGGTCGGAGGCCCTCCGGTCCTTTCTCGGTCGGCTGGTCCGGGCCGACCTCAAGCTCTGCCCCGACGAGGATCCCCACGCCTGCGCGCTGTACTTCTACACGGCGGCCGGGGACCACATGGGCTACCACTACGACACCTCCCACTACCGGGGGGCCCGCTACACGATCCTCGTGGGTCTGGTGCAGCAATCGTCGAGCCGCCTCCTCTGCCGGCTCCACACGCGCCAGCCGGGGCGCGCGCCCCGCGAGCTCGCCGTCGCCACCACCCCCGGCTCCATGGTGATCTTCAACGGTGACAAGGTGTACCACGGAGTGAGCCCCTCGCGGGCCGGCGACCGGCGCGTCGTGCTCACCCTGGAATACGTGACGAGCCAGGAGATGGGAGGGGGCCAGCGCCTCTTCTCGGACCTCAAGGACGCCTGCGCCTACTTCGGCCTGAGAACGCTCTGGCAGGGGCGCCGCCGCGCCCGCCGCCACACCCTGACGTCCTGAGAAAGGAAGGGCACATCGATGGCTGCAACGACCGGTTCGGCGAGTCAGGCCGTGACGCGCGCGCAGTGGGCTCCCGTGGAAGGGGCCGCCCAGCTGTTCACCTCTGAGTTCGTCGACTACGTCGTCCGGTTGCACGACGAGTTCACGCCGCGGGTCCGGGCGCTGCTCGCCCGGCGCCAGGAGGTCCTCGCCCGCGCGCTCCAGCAGGGGATCCTGCCCGCGCATCCGCCGCGGAGTGCCATCAACACCGGTGACTGGAAGGTCCCGCCGGTGCCGGCGGACCTGCGCAAGCCGGGCATCGAGATCTCGGGTCCGTGCTCCATCACGAGCATGTTCATCAACGCGCTGAATCCCGGGCCCGAGCGGGAGCGGGCCGTGGGTGATCTGGACGACGACGAGGACTCGGCCGGCCACCGCCTCGTGGACACGGTGCGCGCGGCGCACAACCGGGTCGCCGCCGTCCACCGCGAGCTGCGCCACGTCGACGCCGACAAGGGGAAGGAGTACAAGATCGCCGACGGCGAGCTGCCCTTCTTCATGCACCGGGAGCGCGGCATCCACCTGGACGAGCCGGACTTCACCGTGGACGGCCGGCCCATCTCCGCGGCGACCCTGGGGACCGCGCTGACCCTCTACTACGTCGGCCGCGCCCAGGCCGAGCGGGGGCAGGGGATCTACTTCTACCTCCCGAAGCTCGAGTCAGCAGAAGAATGTGCCTGGTACCGCGATCTCTTCGACAGGAGCCGCGCGCTCCTGCCGCATCTCCGGAACGCCGTGATCAGCGCCATTCCCCTCGTCGAGTCCCTGCCGGCGGTCTACCAGATGGAGGAGATGCTCTACGCCCTCGGCCCATACGCGGGCGGGCTCAACGCCGCGCGCTGGGACCTCAAGGCGAGCATCTTCGAGTTCGTCATGGCGGACCCCCGGTCCGTGTGGCCCGACCGCTTCGGCGTCGACATCAAGACCACCCCGTTCCTCGCCAACATCTTCCGGCGGCTGGTGGCCATCTGTCTCAAGCGCGGGGCCGCGCCCATCGGCGGCATGGCCACGGCGCTGCCGAGCGCGGATCCGCAAGTCAACCGCGTGGCGGGGGAGGCCATCAGGCAGGACAAGGAGTGGGAGGCGCGCCAGGGCTTCATCCGCGCCTGGGTGGCGCACATCTTCCACATGAAGACCGCGGGCGATCCCTTCAAGGAGCTCATCGGCTCGGGCTGGACGCCCACGGCCGAGATGGCGAACCCGGACCGCTATCCGGTCACGATCGAGGTGCCCGCCGGCCCCATCACGCTGGAAGGGACGCGCCGCAATGCACGCATGGTCGTCGAGTACCTGGAAGGCTGGCTCAACGGGCGCGGGGCCAAGGGGATCGACAGTCTGGCGGGCAAGCCAGGCGTCCACCCGGCGCTCATGGAGGACCTCGCCACGGGCCGCATGTCGGTGGCGCAGATCGCCCAGCGCATCCGGCACCGCGCGAAGACCACCGATGGCCTGCAGCTCCACGACTTCCCGCTGGTGAAGCGGCTCCTCCAGGAGGAGACCGAGGACATCCTCGTTCGGCTCAGGGCCACCGTGAAGGACGACCGCGGGCGCGCCACGTACGCCGAGGCGGAGCAGCGCTACCAGAAGGCGGCGAGGATCGCCATGCGGTGGATCAGGAACTACACCGAGCTCGACTTCCGGAGCCTCGGCTCGTACACGCGGGCCGATCTCGATCGGATCGCCTCCGCCCCCGACGCCTTCTAGCCCGATGCGGGAAAGCTCTGCAGGCCGCTCAAAAAGGTCCAGATGCGAGGCGGCGCCCGACGGCCGCGCGCGAGGCGTACTCCCTGTACGTTGAGCGTGCGGCCGAGGGCGCCAACGAAGCAGATGGGCCCTTTTCAGCGGCCTGCTAGCGTGAGTTTACCCCGCAGCGTCCGCCGGCGCGCTTCAGCGTAACCTACTTCGCCTTTCCCGATCGACGGTTACCGGCCTCGCCT
>JACPIQ010000033.1 GCA_016188005.1 Candidatus Rokuibacteriota bacterium
GAGTCGCTGCCCCCCAACAATCACTGGGTCGTGACGGCCATCGGCGGGAAGGTCCACTTCCTCTCCGTGGCGCTGTCGGTGGCCATGGGCGGGCCTGTCCGGGTCGGCATGGAAGACAACGTCTACATCGCGCGCGGCGTGCTCGCGCGCTCGAATGCCCAGATCGTGGAGAAGGCCGTGGGCATCCTCCACGCCGTGGGGCGCGAGGTCGCCACGCCCGCCGAGGCGCGACAGATCCTGGGCCTGCGCCCGAGGCCCTGACGGAGAGCGGGGCACCGGCGCCATGGACTTCGGCTTCACCGAGACGCAGGAGGCCCTCAGGCGGGCGGTCCGGAGCGTCCTCGCGCGCCGCTGCCCGCCGGAGGCGATCCGCGAGTGGGGGGAGCAGGAGATCTTCCCCGGCGAAGTCTGGGAGGAGATGGCGCGGCTGGGGTGGCTCGGGCTCGTGTTTCCCGCCGAGCATGGCGGCGCCGAGGGGAGCCTCCTTGACCTCATGGTGGTGCTGGAGGAGCTGGCCCGGGTGGAGTTCGAGCTGGCATCGGCGGTGGGGCTCGCGGTGATGGGCGGGCTCGCCATCCTCCGTCACGGCACGCCCGAGCAGCAGGCCCGCCACCTGCCGCCGCTGGTCCAGGGCCGGGCCCACTTCTCCGTGGCCCTCACCGAGCCGGGCTCGGGCTCAGATGCCGCGGCGCTCATCACCCGGGCCGCTCGCGACGGTGACGACTTCGTCCTCACGGGCCAGAAGCTCTACTGCACCGGCGCCCACCTGCCGGGCTCGACGGTGCTGCTGGCCGCTCGCACGCGCCCGAAGGCGCTGAAGCGGGAGGGGATCACCGTGTTCCTCCTGGACCCGGCGGCGCCGGGCGTGACGCTCAGGCGCATGCGCATGCTCGGCCGGCGCATCCAGGGAACCAATGAGATCTTCCTCGACGGTGCCCGCGTCCCGGCGGACGCGATCCTCGGCACCCTCGACGGTGGCTGGGGCGTGCTCCGCTCCTTCCTCGAGATCGAGCGCACGGTGGCGGCCGTGGCCTATGCGGGCGCGGCGCAAGCGGTGGTGGACCTGGCGCTCTCCCACGCGCAGGAGCGCGAGCAGTTCGGCCGCCCCATCGGCAGCTTCCAGGCCATCGCGCATCTTCTGGCCGACATGCAAACCGACGTGGACGCCACGCGCCTGCTGGCCTGGCGCGCCGCCTGGCTCCTCGCCGGGAACCGACCCTGCCTCCGCGAGGTCTCGATCGCCAAGCTGCACGCTTCGGAGACCTATGTGCGGGTGGCCGGCCACGGCATGCAGGTCATGGGCGGCCACGGCTACACGATGGAGTGCGACATGCAGCGCCATTTCCGCTCGGCGCGGCTGGCGACCATCGGAGCCGGCACTTCCCAGATCCAGCGGGACCTCATCGCCCGCACCATGGGACTCGATGTCCGCCATGCCTAGCGCGGTCCCGGCACCTCGGCGGCGAGCGGGCGGGGGTCAGGTCTTGCATTACGACAAATGTTGGATTGCAAGACCTGACCCCGGGCCCGGCCCGCCGGGCCCGGCCGGTGCGCTCGGCGCCGCGGGGCGCCCCGCTCGCCGCGCCACCCACTGGCTCCCCGGACTGCGTTGGTGCTTCATGGCCACTAGAACGATCCCGGCGATGCTGGAGACGGCCGCGGCGCGCGCGCCCAGGACCGTGTATCTCACGGGGCCCGGCGGGGACATCACTTTCGGTGCCCTCCGGGAGCGCGTGGCGCGTCTCGCCATGGGCCTGGCCGCGCTCGGGGTCGCACATGGTGAACGGGTGGCGGTGCTGCTGCCGAATTGCCCCGCGCATGTCGAGACCTGGCTGGCGCTGGCGCGGCTGGGCGCCGTGCTCGTCCCCGTGAACACGGCCTTCAGGCCCGACGAGGTGGCCTTCGTGCTCGAGCATGCCGGGGCGGCGGCGCTCGTGACCACCGATGGGCTTCATGCCGCCGCGGTGGCGCCGATCCGATCACGCTGCCCGGCGCTGACCCATGTGATCACGCTCGAGGGAGAGGCCGCGGGCTCCATGCCCTTCTCGCGGCTTGTCGAGTCCAAGCCGATGGAGGGGCGGCCCGCGGTGGCGGAGGAGGACACGGCGGCCATCCTCTACACCTCGGGGACCACGGGCTTCCCCAAGGGCTGCTGCCTCGCCCATCGCCACTACGTGCTGGCGGGCCGGATGCTCCGCGACGTGCTCCGCGCCACCGCCGGCGACCGCTACCTCTGTGTGGTCCCGCTCTTCCACGTCTCGGGGCAGATGGGCATGGTGATGGCCACGCTTGCCGCCGGCGCCAGGCTGATCCTGCTGCCGGGATTCCAGGCGAGCACCTTCTGGGTCGATGCCCTTTGCTACCGCGCCACGGTCTTCCACGGCGTGGGGACCATCCTTGCCATCCTCGACCGCCTGCCGGTCTCTCCAGAGGAGCGGGCCCACACCCTTCGAGCGATGTGGAGCGCCGGACATCCCGAGCTGGTCGTCGCCATGTCAGAGCGCCTGGGCATCCCCATAGTCCAGAACTGGGGGATGACCGAGGGCGGCATGACGGCGACCTCGCCCGAGGGCCCGAGCCCCGCGGGCTCCATCGGCGTGCCGGTGGGCCCCAATGAGATCCGCCTCGTGGACGAGGAGGACCGGGAGGTGCCGCCGGGCGTCGTCGGCGAGATCGTCATGCGCGGCCCGCTGCTGGTGAAGGAGTACTGGCGCGATCCCGGGGCCACGGCCCAGGCCATGCGCGGCGGCTGGTTCCACACGGGAGACCTCGCGCGGCGCGACGAGCGGGGCCACCACTTCTTCGTGGACAGGAAGAAGGACATGGTGCGCCGCGGGGGCGAGAATATCGCCTCTCAGGAGGTCGAGCACGTGCTCCGCGCTCACGCGGGCGTGGCGGACGCGGCGGTGATCGGCGTGCCCGATCCGATCTGGGGCGAGGAGGTCAAGGCCTACGTATTGCTGAAGCCAGGGGAGAGCCGGACCTCGGCCCCGCCCGAGGCGATCTTCGCCCACTGTGCCGAGCGCCTGGCCGGCTTCAAGGTGCCGCGCTACCTCGAGTACCGGACGGAGCTGCCGAGGACGGCATCCCACCGCGTCCGGAAAGAGCTGCTCAGGCAGGAGCGCCACGATCTCGCCGAAGGCACCCACGACCGGCTCGCTGCCTCCGGACCGGCCCAGCGGGCCACAGACATCTGACAGGAGGCGCGCCCGGGGCACGCAGCCGGGGCGGGCGAAAGGGGGACTGGATGGAGCGGATCGGAGCGATCGACGCCTGGGCGAGCCTCATCACGCCCGAGGGCGCCACGCAGTGGCCGGAGGAGTTCCTGCACATCTTCCGCCGCTACAAGGTGGACCACCGGATGGTGGAGGGGATGACGCTCGAGACCATGCTCGGCGAGATGGACGAGGCGGACGTGGACCTCGCCGTCTTCTCCGCCTTCGGCTATGGCGACCTGCACGTCATCACCAACGAGACCGTGGGGGAGGTGGTCGCCAGGCACCCCGCGCGGTTCATCGGCGCGGGGACGGTGGACCCCCGGAAGCGGCCCATGGAGGTGGCGCGCGAGATCGAGCGCATGGTGCGCGACCTCGGCATCCGCATCGTTCGGCTCGAGCCCTATGCCTACGGCCCGGACCAGTACACGGGGCTTGCGCCCAATGACAAGCGCTACTGGCCTGTCTACATGAAGTGCGTGGACCTGGGGGTTCCCGTGGCGATTCAGGTCGGGCACACGGGGCCGCTGATGCCGTCGGAGTGCGGGCGGCCCATCTACCTCGACGAGGTGGCTCTGGCCTTCCCGGAGCTGGTGATCTTCGGCTGTCACCTCGGACAGCCCTGGCACGAGGAGATGATGATCCTGGCCTGGAAGCACCCGAACGTCTACGTCGAGACCTCGGCCCGACCGGCCAAGTTCTGGCCCCCCGAGTTCATGGAGTTCGTCAAGGGCTGGGGCCAGGACAAGGTGATCTGGGCGACGGACTACCCGCTGGTCTCCTTCAAGCGGGCGCGCGAGGACGTGGACTCGGTAGGCCTGCCCCTCGAGATCAAGAAGAAGCTCCTCCGGGACAATTTCCTCCGCGCGCTCAGGATGACGCGCTGAGGAGCCCGCCATGATCCACCCCTACGCCTACTACCTCGGGCGGGCCGCCGCCTGGCACCCGGAGGGGGTCGCCGTCATCGAGGGCGGCACGCGTCTGTCCTACCGGGAGCTGGACGCACGGGCGAGCGCGCTCGGGCGGGCGCTGGTGGCGCTCGGGGTGGGGCAGGGCGATCGCGTGGCGGTGCTCCAGGCCAACACCCACCGCTTCATGGAGGCGCTGGCCGGGGCCGCGCGCGCCGGGGCCGCCTTCGTGCCCATGCTCGGCATCCTCACCGAGGCGGAGCACGCCCACATGGTGGAGGACTCGGGGGCGCGGGTGCTCATCGCGCCCACGGCGGCGCTCGGGACGCGCGCCCGCGCGCTGGCCAGCCGCGTGCCCGCCCTCAGCCAGCTCGTCTGCGTGGAGGGCGGCGAGGGGAGCCTCGACTACGAGCGCCTCCTGCGGGAGCACGCGGGACCGGCGCCTGTGGTGCGAGGCCAGGAGAGCGACATCGCCCAGATCCTCTACACCTCGGGGACGACCGGCCGGTCCAAGGGGGTCGTCCACACCTATGCCTCCACCCAGGCCGCCATGGTCGCCTGGGTTGCCATCGCTTCCCGCCGGCCCGGGGATGTGGGGCTCCTCTACACGCCCATGAGCCATTTCGCCGCGCGGCTCATGGACTCGGGCTGGGTCGTCGGCAGCACCGCCGTCATCCTGCCGGCGCCCGATCCCGTGCAGACCTTCGCCGCCATCGAGGAGCACCGGGTCACGCACCTGCTCGCCATCCCCACCCTGCTCCAGCTCTTCCTCGGTCACCCGGAGATCGATCGGCACGACCTGGGCAGCCTCCGCTTCATCTGTTACGCCGCGGCGCCAGCGTCGGCTCCGCTCGTGAGGCGGGCCATCGAGCGCTTCGGCCCCATCCTGCACACGGGCTGGGGCGGGACCGAGGCCTATGGGCTCAACACCCACATGACTCCCGCCGAGCACCAGGCCGCGGTGGAAGGGCACGAGGAACGGCTCCTGTCCTGCGGGCGCGAGAGCATCTTCGGCGGGCGAGTCCGGATCCTCGACGACGAGGGCCGGGACGTCCCGGTGGGCGAGGTCGGGGAGGCCTGCGTGAGGGCGCCGTGGATGATGGCGCGCTACTGGAACCTGCCCGAGCTCACGCGGGAGACGATCCGGGACGGATGGCTTCACTTCGGCGACCTGGCGCGGATGGACGCCGACGGCTACGTCTCTCTCGTGGACCGCAAGGGAGACATGATCATCACGGGCGGCTTCAACGTCTACCCGCGCGAGGTGGAGGAGGTCCTCTACCAGCATCCGGCCGTGCTCGAGGCCGCGGTGGTGGGCGTCCCGGACGAGAAGTGGGGAGAGGCCGTGAGGGCTGTCGTGGCGCTCCGCGAGGGGATGACGGTGGCGCCCGAGACGCTGCTGGCCTTCACCCGGGAGCGCCTCGCTCCGTTCAAGGTGCCGAAGGCCGTCGAGCTGCTCCCGGCTCTGCCCAAGACGCCCGTGGGGAAGATCTCGCGGCGCGACGTGAAGGCGCGCTACTGGGCGGGGCAGGAGCGGATGATCCATGGCGCCGGAGGCGCAGGATGAGGCAAAGGCGGCGAGCCTGGGACGGCTACTGGACGACGAAGATCGGCTGGGCGGCCGAGGGCAAGATCATCGTCCGGGGCTATCGGGCCGAGGAGCTGATCCGGCACCTCGACTTCGCCGAGGCGGCGTACCTCGTCATCCGCGGAGCGCTGCCGACGCGCGCTCAAGCCCGCGCCCTTGATGCGGTGCTCCGCTCGGGGCTTGACCAGGCCTTCATCAACTCC
Source organism: Candidatus Rokuibacteriota bacterium (assembly GCA_016188005.1). Classification (NCBI taxonomy): domain Bacteria; phylum Candidatus Rokuibacteriota; species Candidatus Rokuibacteriota bacterium. The sequence continues at coordinate 5,915 of JACPIQ010000033.1, forward strand.
GCCGTCCCGCCGGCGCGCTTCGCCGCCTCGGCCGCGCCCGAGGCGCCCGCCGCGGCCATCGCCGCCGGGGTGATCGCCTTCGGCTCGGTGACGGGCTCGCCGCGTCAGTGCGCGGAGCTGCTCCTCGAGACGTGCCAGGCGATGACGCAGGAGGGCCTCGCGCTTCCCGCGATGGCCCGGCGGGTCGTGGAGGAGCATGCGAGGCGCGGGGCGAGGATCCCGGGGATCGGCCACCCGATGCACAAGGCGATCGAGCCCCGCGCCCGCGCGCTCCGCGAGGTCGCGGCGGGGCTCGGCGCCTGGGGCGCGCATGGGCTCCTGCTGGAGGCCATCGCCCGAGAGGCCCGCCGGCATCACGGCCGTCCGCTGCCGGTGAACCTCGCCGGCGCCATCGCCGCGGTGCTGAGCGAGATCGGCTTCGAGCCGCTGGAGATGGTGGGGCTCGCGGTGCTGAGCTATCTGCCTTCCCTCATCGCCCACACGGTGGAGGAGATCCGCGAGGGCGTGCCGCTCAGGATCATCCCCGAGGCCCTGGGCGCCCGCTATGCCGGGCCGGCCGAGAGGAGGCTCCCGGCCGGGGGCCGGCGAGGCCGCCGATGACGCCCGGGGCGCGGTCACGGGCGGGAGAGCGCCTTCAACCACACCCGAAGGAGGAAATGACCATGTCCCTGAAAGGAAAGACGTTGTCCGTCGTTCTCGGCATGGCGGTCGCCAGCCTCTCCCTCGCGATGCCCGGGCAGGCGGGCGCCCAGCAGGCGCCGGTAGTGCTCAAGAAGGCGGACTACACGCCGCTCACCAACAGCCGCGCCCGGGTGTCCAAGTGGTGGGCGGAGGAGGTCGAGAAGCGCACTGTCGGGAAGGTGAAGATCGAGTACTTTCCCGCGGAGACCTTGCTCAAGGCCGCCGACATCTTCGAGGGGACGAGAAGCGGGGTGGCCGATATCGGCGTCTGGGTGCAGGCCTACAATCCGGCGGTGTCGCCGCTGTCGGCGCTCTTCACCTTGCCCGGCATCAGCCCGACCTTCAGGCCCGCCATCCGCGCCGTCAACGAGCTGGTCTACACGGGGGACTTCTCCCATTTCCGCGACGAGCTCAGGAAGCTCGGCGTGGAGCCGCTCTACTCCTGGGGCGTCGCGGATCAGGAGCTGATCTCGACCAAGTCCCTGCCGAACCTCGCCGCGCTCAAGGGGCTCAAGGTGCGGGTCATCGGGCGCGAGTGGCCGAAGCTCGTCAGCGCCCATGGCGGCACCCCCGTGGCCATGCCGTGGCCCGAGGTCTACGAGGCGCTCTCCCGCGGGACGCTGGACGCCAACGTGGGCTTCGTCACGGCCAACCGGGACTCCAAGCTCTACGAGGTGGCCAAGCACCACACGCGCATCCGGCTCGGCGCCCCCGCGGGCCCGCTGGCGATCATGAACAAGCAGGCCTGGGATCGGCTGCCCGCGGAGGTGCAGAAGGCGATGCGGGAGGTGGGGCGCCAGTTCACCGAGCGCCTCGCCGACGTCTACGACAAGGAGGTGCAGGAGGCCGTGAAGGAGATGGAAGCCAAGGGCGTCCGCTTCCACGAGTGGACGGTGGAGGACCGTGCCAAGCTCCAGGCCTCGATGGAGGCCGTGTGGGAGGGCTGGGCCAAGGAGGTGGAGGCCAAGGGGCTCCCCGGGCGCGAGGCCCTCCGCCGCTACGTCGAGCTGCAGAAGAAGCACTCGCGCTGACGGACCGTGACGACAACGGGGGGCGACGAGTCGGTGGGGGGGCATGGGGGAGGAGCGGCGGGCGCGCCCCCCCACATGGATAGACTCGAAGCGGCGCTCGGCGCCTGCTGGCGGGTGCTGGGCATGGGCGGGAACCTGGCGCTGCTCGCCATCATGAGCGCCGACGCCATCCTCCGCTACGCGCTGAACCGCCCGCTCACGGGGACGCTCGAGGGCGTGGAGCTGCTCCTCGTCTTCGCGGTGTTCCTCGGCCTGGCCCGCACCCAGGCCGAGCGCGGCCACATCGCCGTGGGCATCCTCACCGAGCGCCTCGAGGGCCGGCCGCGCGCGGCGCTGGAGGCCCTCACCGCCCTCCTGGGCCTCATCCTCTTCGCCGCGATGAGCTGGGCCACCGGCGCCATGGCGCTCAGGAGCTGGCGGATGGGGGAGTACTCCGCCGGCCTCATTGCCTTGCCCATGTATCCCTCGCGGGCCCTCGTGGTCCTGGGCAGCGTGCTGCTCTCTCTGCAGCTCCTGCTCGAGCTTGTTCGCGCCGTGGGGGCGCTGGTCGAGGGGACGCAGCACAGGGCGGCCCCCGCGCCGGCCGCGGAGGAGATCTCGTGAGCCCGGTACCCGTGGCGCTGCTGTCGCTGGCGGGACTCCTGACGCTTCTGCTCCTCGGCGTCCCTGTCGCCTTCAGCATGGCACTGGTGGGGGTGGCCGGCCTCCTTGTGATGGGGGGAGTCGGGCCCGCGTTGGGACTCCTGGGAACGGTGCCGTACTCCACCGTGGCCAGCTTCAGCCTCGTCGTCATCCCCATGTTCGTCCTCATGGGAGAGCTGGTGGCCAGCGCCGGGCTCGCCCAGCGGGCCTATGCCACGGCGCGGGCCTGGCTCGGGCGGCTGCCCGGGGGGCTGGCCATGACGGCCATCGGCGCCAGCACCTTCTTCGCCGCCGTCTCGGGCTCGAGCGTGGCGGCCACGGCCACCATGGGGCGGCTCTCCATCGCCGAGATGCGGCGCTACGGCTATGACGGCGGGCTCGCGGCCGGTACCGTGGCCGTGGCGGGCACGCTGGCCGCCCTGATCCCGCCAAGCGCCATGGCCGTCTTCTACGCGCTCGTCACCGACCAGTCGGTGAGCAAGATGCTGATCGCCGGCGTGGGGCCGGGGATCGTCAGCTCGCTGCTCTTCATGCTCACGGCCTACCTGGTCGCCCGCCGCTACCCCCACCTGGCCCCTGTCGTCCAGCAACGCGTGAGCTGGACGGAGCGGATGGCCTCGCTCCGGACCATCGGGCCCTTCGGAGTCCTGATCCTCGTGGTGCTGGGCGGGATCTACTCCGGGCTCGTGACGGTGACCGAGGCCTCGGCCCTCGGCGCGCTGGCCGCCTTCCTCCTCCTGGCCGCCTCTCGCCAGCTCCACTGGTCGGCGCTGCACCAGGCCCTGTCCTCGTCCCTCAAGATCAGCTGCATGATCTACCTGATCATCATCGGCGGGCTCCTCTTCAGCCGCTTCCTGGCCTTCTCGGGGGTCCCCTTCGCCATGGTGCGCGCCATCCAGGGGCTCGACATTCCACCCGTGGCCGTGGTGATCGTCATGCTCCTGATCCTCAGCGTACTCGGGATGTTCATGGACCCGGTGGGGATGATCATGCTCACCTTGCCCTTCTTCTTCCCGGTGGTGAAGGCGCTGGGGGTGGACCCCATCTGGTTCGGCGTGCTGGTGGTGCTGGAGGCGGAGCTGGGAGTGATCACCCCGCCCGTGGGCGTGCATCTCTTCGTCGTGCGCCAGATCGTGCCCGACGTGCCGCTGGGCGCCCTCATCAGGGGGGCGCTCCCCTTCATGCTCTGCCAGCTCCTCGTCCTGTCGCTCGTCGTCGTCTTCCCCCCCCCTCGCCCTCTGGCTCCCCGGTCGGATGCGCTGATGCCTCTTGCGGAATTCGGTGACGCGAATTGGCCGGCCCCCGGCGAAACGGTAATCTGCACGAGTCATTAGCGATGCTGGATTTCTCGTTCACGCCGGAGCAGGAGCGGCTGAGGCAGATGCTGCGGGCCTTCGCGCTCAGGGAGCTCTTGCCGCAGTACGCGCGCTGGGACCGCGAGCGGCGGTACCCGAAGGAGCAGGTGAAGAAGCTCTGCCGGCTCCTCTGGACCGACGACCCCGGAGAGCGCCTCGACCTGATCTCGGCCGGGATCGTCGCCGAGGAGGTGGCGCGCGGCGACTTCAACTGCGTGCTCATGAGCCTCGGGCCGTTCCAGCTTCGCGAGTTCCTCAAGGAGGCGCCCGCCGCGCTCCGCGACCGCTGGATCAGGGCCGTCTCCAGCGGAGAGTCGGCCATCGCGCTGGCGCTCACCGAGCCCGAGGCGGGCTCGGACATGGGTGCGATGCGCACGGTGGCGCGGCAGGACGGTGATCACTTCGTGCTGAGCGGGGAGAAGAACTCCGTCTCCTTTCTCAACGCGGACGTCTTCTACGTCTTCGCCCGCACCGAGGCCGGCAGCGCGGGGTGGAAGGGGATCAGCGCCTTCCTCGTCCCGCGGGACACGCCGGGGCTGTCCTTCCGCGAGTACGAGGACATGGGCTGCCGCGCGGTTCCCCGGGGCCAGCTCTTCCTGGACGAGGCGCGCGTGCCCGCGGCGAACATGGTGGGCGCGCGCGGCGGGGCCTTCCCCATGATCATGTCCTATCTGGATGTGAATCGCGCCTTCATCGGGCTCAAGTGCCTGGGCGCCGCGCAGCAGACGCTGGACGAGACCGTCGCTTACGTGAAGACGCGGCAGCAGTTCGGCCGGCCCATCTCGCGCTTCGAGGGCGTGGCCTTCCCCCTGGCCGAGGCGGCGACGCTCGTCGAGGCGGCGCGCTGGCTCTGCTACCGGATCCTCTGGAAGCGCGAGCGGGGCGAGCCGTGCACGGCCGAGGGGGCGATGGCCAAGTGGTGGGCGCCGAAGATCTCGGCCGAGATCATCCACGAGTGCCTGCTTCTCCACGGCCACTACGGCTACACGCAGGAATTGCCCCTGGAGCAGCGGCTGCGGGACGTGATCGGCTGGCAGATCGGCGACGGCACCCCGCAGATCCAGAAGCTCATCATCGCCCGCCAGCTCCTGGGGCGGGAGTTCGCCCCCGAGACACGACAGCCCACCGGGGAGGCGAGATGAGAGCGCTGGTGTTCCAGCATATCGGCTGCGAGGGGCTCGGCCTCCTCGGCGACTTCTTCTCGAGCCGGGGCGTGTCGAGCCATACGGTTTCGCTCGACCGCGGCGAGGCCCTCCCCGATCCGGCGGACTTCGACCTGCTCGTAGTCCTGGGCGGGCCCATGAACGTCTACGAGGAGGCGCGCTACCCCTTCCTGGTCCCGGAGGATCGCGCCATCCGGCGCGCGGTGGCCTCTGGCGTGCCCTATCTCGGCTTCTGCCTCGGCGGTCAGTTGCTCGCCAAGGCGCTGGATGCGCCGGTGACGAGGAACCCGGTGAAGGAGATCGGCTTCGACACCGTGACGCTCACCCCGGCCGGCCGCGAGGACCCGCTCTTCCGGGGGGTGAGTGATCCGCTGACGGCGTTCCAGTGGCACGGGGATACCTTCGCGATTCCTGCGGGCGGAGTGCTCCTCGCCTCGTCGGAGCGCTGCGCGCAGCAGGCCTTCCGCCACGGCCGGGCCGCCTACGCGCTCCAGTTCCACGTGGAGGTCACCCGCCCCATGGTGGCGGAGTGGCTCGCGGCCTACGGGGGCGAGGTGGCGTCATCGGGCGTCGATGCGGCGCGGATCCTGGCGGAGGCCGACAACCGGCTCGCGCGGATGAAAGGCTCGGCGGAGAGGATCTTCGAGAACTTCCTCGACGTGGCAGGGAGCCGCCGGTGGTGAGGAGAGCGCCGCTCGTCAAGCGAGCGCCGGTCCTGGGATCAACGATGGAGAGCGCAGAGACAGGGAGGATAATCATGAGATCACTGACCATTCGTGTGGCTGCCGTGCTCGCATCGATGGCGCTGGCTGTGCCCGCGCTGGCACAGCCCAGGGTTCCTGGAGTCACCGATACGGAGGTGACGCTCGGCACCTCCACGCCGCTGTCAGGTCCTGCCGCGGCCTGGGGCAACACGGCGCGCGGCATGGAGGCCTGGGTGGCCCATGTCAACGAGCAGGGCGGGGTCCACGGCCGGAAGATCAAGATGGTGCTGAAGGACGACGGCTACGTGCCGGGGCGTGCGGTGGCCAATGTCACCGAGATGAAGGACTCGGTCTTCGCCGTCGTGGGGCTCCTCGGCACAGCCATCGTCGGCGCGGCGAAGGACGTCGCGATCAACGCGAAGACCCCGCTGGTGGCCCCCTTCGGCAATGCCCGCATCTTCGTCAAGGAGCCGCGGGAGAACATGCGGGGCGTCTTCGTCATCAACACGGACTATCCTCCCGAGGGCGAGTTCCTCGGGACCCACGCGCTCCGCACCCTCAAGGCGAAGAAGCTCGCCGTCTTCTACCAGAACGACGAGTACGGCAAGGGCGGGCTCGACGGTGTCAGGAAGGCGGCGGCCGCCGCCGGCGCCCAGGTGGTCGGCGAGGTCTCCTACGAGCTGTCCGACCGCGCGCTGGGCACCCATGCCCTCAAGCTCAAGGAGTCCGGCGCGGATGCCGTGATCCTGTACCCCACGGCCACCCATGGCGCCCTCATCCTCAAGGAGATGGCGGGCCAGGGCTACCGGCCCACCATCCTTGCCTCCTTCACGCTGGCCGACCCGCTCATGTTCACGCTGGCGGGCGACCTCTGGGAAGGGGTGTACGTCAACGTGGCGGGGCAGGTGGGGCCCATCACCACGCCCGAGGCCGTGCGCGCCAGCGAGATCCTGACGAAGTACGAGCCGCGGCTCAAGGGCAAGGAGTACGCGGGGCTCTACGGGGCGGTGTCCATGATGCTCACGATCGAGGGGCTCAAGCGGGCCGGCCGCGACCTCACCCGCGAGAAGTTCATCGAGGCCCTCGAGAGCATCAGGGATTGGCGGGCGGAGGGGATCGGCGCCCCCATCACCTTCGGTCCGGGGCGCCGTCACGGCCTCAACGCGGTGCAGCTCATGCGGGCGGAGAAGGGCAAGCTCGTGCCCGTCACGAGCTGGCAGGTCTTTCCCCCGCTGTACTGAGAGCCGATGAGAGCCGCCAGGTTCTATGCGCCCCGCGAGCCGCTCCGCCTCGAGGAGATCGAGGCGCAGGCTCCGGGGCCGGGGGAGGTGCGGGTGGCCGTGGAGGCCTGCGGGATCTGCGGCACCGATCTCCACGTGGCCATCGAGGGGAGCATCGCGCTGCCGCGGGTGCCGATCGTCCTCGGTCACGAGGCCGCCGGCCGCGTGGCCGAGGTGGGGGTCGGCGTGGAGAGGTGGAAGGCAGGCGACCGCGTCGCCATCTTCCCCAACGTGGCCTGCGGCGCCTGCCCCGCCTGCCGCCAGGGGCGGGAGGTGCTCTGCGCCAGCGCGCAAGTGCCGGGGATCAACCGCGAAGGCGCCTTCGCGGAGTTCATCACGCTGCCGGCGTCGTGCCTGATGCCGCTGCCCGACGAGATCCCGTTCCCGGTGGGGGCGATCATCGCCGATGCGGTCTCGACGGCCTATCGCGCCGTGGCCCATCGCGGCAGCCTCGCAGCCGGCGAGCGCATCGCCATCTTCGGCTGTGGCGGGCTCGGCATCCACGGGATCAAGGTCGCCCGCTACCTCGGCGCCTCGCAGGTCATCGCGGTGGACGTGGCGGCGGGAGCGCTCAGGCGCGCCGGGGAAGCCGGCGCCACGGACCTGGTGGATGCGGGCCAGGGGGATGCGGGCAAGCAGGTGCGGGCGCTCACGCGTGGCGAGGGCGTGGACCTGGCCGTGGAGTTCGTCGGGCTCAAGGCCTCCGTCACCGAGGCCCTTCGCAGCCTGAGGCGCGGCGGACGCGCCGTGGTGGCCGGCGTGGGCGCGGATCGCGTGGAGCTGCCGCCGCTCCGCTCCTTCGTGGGCGGCGAGCTGTCGCTGCTGGCCTCCATGGGCTTCGACCGCGAGGAGGTCGAGACTGTGATCCGCCTGGTCGCCTCGGGGGCCCTCGACCTGTCGACGTCAGTGAGCGACGTGATCCCCCTCGAAGCCATCAATGACGGCTTCCGCCGCGCCTTCGCCAAGGAGGGCGATCCCATCAGGATCGTCGTCCGCCCTGGAGCCGCCCGGTGATCAACATCGGCCAGTTCCTGGCGAAGCGCGCCGAGCGCGCGCCTGACCAGGAGGGGCTGGTCTTCGGCTCGACGCGGCTCAGCTACCGGCAGCTGAACAGCGAGGCCAACCGCGTGGCTCATGCGCTGGCCGGCCTCGGTGTCGGGAAGGGCGACCGGGTCGGCGTCCTCCTCATGAACTCGCCGCGCTTCTGCCAGCTCTACTTCGGCCTGGCGAAGCTCGGCGCCGTGCTCGTCACGCTCAACTGGCGGCTGGCGCCGCCCGAGCTCGGGTGGATCTGCGCCAATGCGGGTGTCTCGACTCTGGTCTTCGAGCGGGAGTTCCTCCCGGCCGCGGAGGCCCTCCGCGGGCACTCCGCCGCCGGGCGCTACGTCGCCGTGGACGGGCCGGCCCCGTCATGGGCCGCCTCCCTCGACGGCCTCGCCGCGCTCATGACGGACGCGGAGCCGGCGCTCGGCGGCGGCGACGACGACCCGCTCCTCATCATGTACACCTCGGGGACCACGGGCAGGCCCAGGGGCGCCGTCATCACGCATGCCCATGTCTTCTGGGGCTCGGTCACGGTGGCGCTCACGCTGGACTTCAGGATCCGCGACCGGGTGCTGATCGTGATGCCCCTCTACCACATCGGGGCGCTGGACTACCTCACCATCTGCGTCCACCGGGGCTGCACCGCCATCCTGATGCGCGCCTTCGAGCCGTGGGCGATGCTGGAGACGATCCGGGGAGAGCGGGTGGACACCTTTCTCGCCGTGGCCGCCATGCTCCAGGCCCTCCGCGAGGTGCCGGGCTTCGACGAGGCGGTGGCGAGCGTCCGCTGGCTCCTCTGCGGCGCCGCGCCCGTGCCGGTGCCGCTCATCGAGGAGTATGCCCGCCGGGGCATCACCATCCAGCAGTCCTACGGCCTCACGGAGACCACGGGGCCCGCCGCCGTCCTGGGGCCGGAGCGTGCCATCGAGAAGGCCGGCTCCACGGGCACCGCGTTCTTCCACACCGAGATCCGCGTGGTGGACGAGGCGGGGCGGGAGGTCCCGCCGCGGCAGGTGGGGGAAGTGCTGGTCCGCGGGGCGCATGTGATCCGCGAGTACTGGCAGGATCCCGAGGGGACGACCGAGGCCCTCCGCGGCGGGTGGCTCCACACCGGGGACCTCGCCTGGCAGGACGAGGAGGGCTTCCTCTACATCGCGGACCGGAAGAGGGACATGATCATCTCCGGCGGCGAGAACATCTACCCGGCCGAGGTGGAGTCCGTGCTCTCCGGCCATCCCGCCATCGCCGAGGCCGCCGTGATCGGCGTGCCGGATGCGCGCTGGGGCGAGGCGCCGCGGGCCATCGTCGTGCCGCGGCCGGGAGCCGCGCTTGGCGCCGAGGAGGTCCTGGCCTTCTGCCAGGGCAAGCTCGCCCGCTACAAAATCCCGAGGTCGGTCGTCATCTCGGCCGAGCCCCTGCCGCGCAATCCCACGGGCAAGATCCTCAAGCGCGTGCTGCGCGAGCGGCACGGCGCCAAGGAGCCATAGCGTGGAGTTCGCGTTCACCCCCGAGCAGGAGGCGTTCCGGCGGGCCGTGGTGGAGTTCTGCCGGCGCGAGATCGAGCCCATCGCCGCCCGCTGCGACGAGCGGGGCGAGTACCCGCTGCATCTCTTCAGGACCATGGGCGCCCTCGGCTATCTCGGCGTGAAGTTCCCGGTGGAGTACGGCGGCGCCGGCGAGGGCAACGTGACCTACGCGATCCTGGCCGAGGAGCTGGGGCGCGCCTCGGCCGGCATCGCGCTCGGCGTCTACGTCCACGTGGCCCTGGCGCTCACCGCCATCTCCGTCTTCGGCACGTCCGCGCAGAAGGAGCGCTATCTCAGGCCGGGAATCGCCGGCGAGCAGATCGGGGCCTGGGCCTTCGCGGAGGCCGCGGCCGGCTCCGATCCGGCCTCCATCGTGACGCGCGCCGAGAAGGTGGAGGGCGGCTACCGCATCACCGGGACCAAGCTGTTCACCACCAACGGCCCCTTCGCGGACTTCGTGGTGGTCACGGTCTCGACGGCGCCGGGGCAGGGGATCAAGGGGCTCTCGCTCCTCATCGTGGACCGCGACACCCCGGGCTTCACCGTGGCGCGGCGGATCGAGACGGTGGGAATGCGCGCCGCGCAGACGGCCGAGCTCGTCTTCGACGGCTGCGTGGTCCCGCCTGATGCCCTCCTGGGCGAGGAGCATCGCGGGGCCGCGGCGGCCATGCAGACACTGACGCTGGGCCGCATCACCGCCGCGGCCTATGCCCTGGGCGTGGGCCGGGCGGCGCTCGAGGCGACGCTCGGGCATGTCGGGCGGCGCCAGCAATTCGGCCAGCCCGTGGGGAAGTTCCAGGGCGTGCAGTGGATGCTGGCCGACATGGCGACGGCGCTCGAGGCCTCGCGGCTGCTCACCTACCAGGCCGCCTGGCTCGCCGACCGGGGGCTGCCGCATATCAAGGAAGCCTCGATGGCCAAGCTCTTCGCCACCGAGACCGCGACGCGCGCGGCCGGGGATGCGCTCCAGCTCCACGGCGGCTATGGCTACGTCATGGAGTCGCCCGTCCAGCGCCTCTACCGCGACGTGAAGCTCTTCGAGATCGGCGAGGGCACCTCCCAGATCCACCGCAACATCATCGCCCGCGCGCTGGGGCTGTGAGGGGGGCGGGGTGAGCACGCAGCGGCGGCGGGAGCGCGAGCGGCTCGCGCGGCGCGAGCAGATCGTCGAGGCCGCGAAGGAGGTCTTCGGCGAGAAGGGCTTCATGGCCGCGACGGCCGAGGAGATCGCGCGCCGGGCGGAAGTCGCCGTCGGGACGCTGTACCTGTACTTCAAGAGCAAGGAGGAGATGTACGTCTCGCTCCTCTTCGAGGGCCTGGACCTCTTCCGCCAGGAGCTGGAGCGGATCCAGGGCCTGTCGCTCGCCCCCGACGAGAAGCTCCGCGCCTTCTGGGACTTCCTCTACACCTTCTACGCGCGCTACCCCGCCTACTACCGGATCATCAGCTTCCTGCATGCCGGAGAGCTGCGCGAGGCCGTCTCGAGAGACCTCCTGGAGGAGGTGAACCGGCGCACCGGTCGCAACTTCAGCCTGGCCGCGCGCATCGTCCGTCAGGGGATGATGGCGGGTCTCTACCGGACTGGCAATCCCCGCGAGGTGGTGGACTTTCTCTGGGCGCTGCTCAACGGGCTCGTCCAGCTCATGGAGATCCGCCGCAACCTGGGTCTCGCCGTGGGGGACCTGGCCGAGCTGCACAGGAACGCCTTCACCCTCATCGAGCAGGGGCTGAGGCCGCCGCGCGGGAGCGCGCCGGGAAGCCGGCCACGGCCCGCGGCGCGGCCGGTCAAGCCGGCGCGGCCGGCCAAGGCTTCCCGCGCGCGCCGCTGACGCGGTGGAGCGCGAGGCCTGCGGAGCACAGGCAGCATGGAGGGTGTGTGGCGAGGTGGCGAGGCCGGGCCGCCGGCGGCCCTGGCCCTGGCGGGGGGCGGAGCGACGTGACATGACCGTCCCTTCTCGGAGGACCCGCACAGCAGCTACAGGAGCCGCGGGCACAGCGCGGCGGGAGGTCATCAACACAGGCGTCATCCTCTCTCCCAGCGCCCGCGTCGAGCCCATGTCGCTCGACCGCTTCATCACGGAGGTCCTCGACCAGGAGTTCCGTCCCTGACGGCAGCGCCTCGCCCCGCCCGGGCCGCCTCGGGCGCTGTACCCCACCAGGGGCGCGCGGCTCAGGACTGACGAGAGTCACTCCCGCGGGCAGTCGCGCACGCGCTCGCCAAGCTTGCCCCCGTGCGATCGGGTTCCCGGGAGGGACACCAGCACTCGCGCCACGGAGCGCACGAGCCCGAAGAACACGACTGCCCAGGCCAGCAGCGCGACGTAGACGAAGACGCGCGGAATGACCTCCAGGAATCTCAGCTCTTCCATGGCCTGCGCCGCCTGGTGCGTGGCCACCGTGTACATCCCGAGCGGAAACACCGCTCCCCAGTACAGCGGATCGTAGGCCAGCGGGAACTTCTTGTAGGCGTGCCTCCACACCGCCAGGATGACCAGCATCGGGATCCACCAGGTGCCCGTGGCCCAGAAGAAGATCGTGAAACCCTTCAGAAAGGGCAGCATGCTGTTCAAGAATGGGGCGTGCGGCGTGTTGCCGATCAGGATCGCGCCGGCGAGCGTCGAGATCGCCATGGCGCCCATGTTGATCCAGTACGGCGGTGTCAGGTCGTCCGCCGAGAACTTGAAGAACGTGTAGCGATAGAAGATCAGCGAGATCATCCAGATGTAGAGCATGCCCCCCCACAGCCACATCGCCAGCGCAAAGAAGTTCACGATGATCTTGTGCGGCCCGAACGTCCAGGACAGCTGCGCGCTCAAGACGGCCACCGACTGGGTCGCCACGATGGCCAGGAGCCATGCCCCGCTGATCCCTTCCGCCAGCGAGGGCTTGTTCTCCTTGATCGTGAGGCCCGTGAAGATGGCGTAGGTCAAGCCGACCCACAGGAGGATGCCCCATCCCCACAGGAAGGTTGCGGCCCGATAGCCTTCACAGATGACGATGAACTGGCTGCCGACCACGCACGTTCCGGCCACAACGGCGAAGAAGCCCGGCCCCTGCCGATGATCCATCAAGTCCCGCCGGACCAGGTCGGGGTACGAGATCGCGCGCGCGATCGTCAAGATCCAGAGCAGCGCGTAGGCCCCGATGTTGAACCAGAACATGGGCACGGCGACGAGCCTCATCCCCAGCAGGTTCGCGGCGATCGACACGATGCCCGTGCCCATGACGAGCGCGAAACCCCCTGGCTGGAGGTCTCTCAGCGCCTGCCTGAAATTCGTGCCGGCGGAGCCCGTCATGACGGGGCCGCTTCAATGTGGCGCGCGAGGTCGGGCGCCTGGCGGCGCATCACGCGGCGGACGACCAGGTGCATCCACACGAGACAGGCGAGCGACACGAGGGCCAGGAGCATCCAGCATGTCGTCCAGATCCCGGTCGCCTGCAGCAGGTAGCCGAAGAGCAGCGGGTTGAAGAATCCGCCGAGGCCTCCGATGACGCCTACGAGCCCGCCCACGACGCCCACGCTTCCGGGGAAGTAGGTGGCGATGTGCTTGAAGACGGCGGCGGATCCCATGCCCATCGTGATGCCCACGAGCAGCACGAGACCGGTGAAGACCCCCACGTTCGCCTGGAAATAGACGCGCGTGATCCCGCGGGCCAGAAGTTGCCCCTTGATCACCGTGTCACCGACCTGGACCGCGGGCTCCTGCCAGAACGACGCGGTCGGAAGGAAGATGACACCCTGGGACAGGTCGTCACCGTGGATGCCGAGACGAACGCGGACGTCGTGCTGCTCGACCGGCCGGGCAAGCCTGTATTGCTCCTCGCCGACCACGATGCGCTCCGAAGAGACGAACACGACCGCTCCGGGACGATCGGCCAGGATGCCCTGTCCGGGCGACTGGATCTCCATTCGCGGAGGGAAGAGGAGGATCAAGAGGATGAGACTGCTGCCGAGCGTGCCGTACATCACGGTGCGGGCTCCCCACCTGTCGGAGAGCCAGCCGCCGAAGGTGCGGGTCAGGCCGGCGGGCAGGCTGAAAACCGCCGTCAGCACGCCGGCCGTGCCGATCGACAGGAAGTAGACGTTGACGTAATAGGGGATGAGCCACTGGGACAGGGCGACAAAGCTCCCGAAGAACAGGAAATAGTACAGCCCGAAGCGCCACACCCGCACAGACGTGAGCGGCCCGAGGCGCTGGCGGAGCGGCAGCGCCTGAGCCTGGTCGGCCTTCTTCGAGACGCTGAGCAGCCAGAAGAGAGCGGCGGTGACGACGAGAAGGGCGGCATAGAGCTTCGGCAGCGTGCGCCAGCCGTCCAGGTACGCGGCCTCGTGGGTGATCCGCCTCAGGAGGACCGGAGCGGCCATGCTGGTAAGGGCCGCCCCGGCGTTGCCCATGCCGAACACCCCGAGCACCGTCCCTTGCTGCTCCTTTCGAAACCAGACGGACGTGTACGCCACACCCACTGCGAAGGAAGCGCCGCACAGGCCGAAGCCAAGGCTCGCCACGACGAAGTGCATGTAGCGGTCGGCGGCGCTGACGAGGTACAGCGGGATCGCTGATACCAGCATCAGAGCGGTGAAGACGACGCGCCCTCCAAGCCTGTCGGTCAGGATGCCCACCGGCAGACGCATGAGGGCGCCTGTCAGAACCGGAGCGCCGATCAGGAACCCCATCTGCGCCTTGTCCCAGGGATAGACGCGATGGTCGACGAGAAAGGTCACGAGCACGCCGTTCATCACCCAGGCGGCAAAGCAGACCGTGAACGCCAGGGTGTTGATGGTCAGGACTCTGACGGCACGGGCTTGCTCTGACACCGAGGCGGCTCTCCCGAGGGTCGCTGCGTCGCCTCCCTACGTGGCGGGCGCGTGCGGGCGGTTGACGTGCGTCGAGTTCACGTGGCGCGCGGCGGGTGGTCAGCGGTCGCCCGCCGCAGGCTCCGCCCGCGGCCCCGCGAGGTCGCTATCGAGCCGGCCGTCGATTCCAGATCACCACCTGCCACGGCCGCCACAGGTAGCTGAGCGGGAACACCACGAGGTGCACCAGGCGGGTGAACGGGAAGATCGCGATCAGCAGGAAGCCCCCCAGCATGTGCAGCTTGACGACCCAGGGGAGTGCGGTGACGTACTGGATCTGCGGATTCACTGTCGCGAGCGAGATCAGCCACGGGACCGCCGTGTGCAGGTACCAGTCCGAGCCCCAGCGGTACACGAGCGCCACCCAGAACCCGAGGGCGACCTGGAGCAGGAGGACCACGAGGAGCGCCCAGTCGGCAGCCGACGTGACGGCTCGCGCGCGATCGTCGTGGAGGCGCCGCACGGTCAGCACGACCAGCCCGAGCAGCGCCAGCAACCCAAGTCCGAGCCCGGTCACCTCGAGCACGTAGAGACGGACCGGCGCCCCGATGAGCGCGGCCCAGAACCCGGGGAACACCAGCGCCAGGATATGGGCCAGGAGAACGGTGAGGATCCCGTAGTGCCACGGCACCGATCCCCAGAACAGGGCCCGGTTCTCGAGGAACTGAGAGGATAGGCTCGAGTAGGTGAAGCGACTGCCGAAGTATCGCGTGAGCCCCACCAGCACGGCGAGGACGACGGCCACGTACGGGAACGCGCCGAACAGGACCACATCGAACATCGGCCGACCCTCCTTTTCGGCTACGGGGCCACGGACGGCCGTGAGACCCCGGCCGGGCACGCGGCGGGCCCTGCGGCGACCGGCGCGGGGGGCTCCTGAAGCGCGAGGCGGAGCGCCCGCAACAGCCCTCGATAGGCCTGGCGGCCCGGGGGCTCATCGGGCGGGGGGGCCTCGCCGGGCGGGGGTCCCTCGTCCGATGCGCGCCCGTCGTCGGACATGGAATCCTCGCCGGATGGGCCCCCGTCTTCGGGCGCGGCCCCGGCCTTCGATCTCCCGAGCATGCGGTCCAGGGCCGGAACGAGCGCGTCGGTGATCAGCTCTTCCGCGAAGTCGGCGTCCTCGCTCGCGGCGAGAAGGCCCATGAGCGCCGCCACGTGATCGGGCAGCTCGCTGCCGAGGTCGAGCCCGCAGGCCCGGTACTGCTCTTTCAGGCGGACGAGAAACACGCTGCGCTTGTAGCTCTCGCCGAACAGGTGGTAGCCGACGTAGGGGTAGCCTGCGCCGCCAAGGTCGAAGGCCGAGGTGTAGGCCTCCTCGAGGGTACCCCGAGGTGTCTCTCCGGCGAACGCTGCAAAGGCCTCCACCAGCCTGGCGGCCGCCGGGCTGCGCCCCGCAAGCTCGGCCGCGCACGCGCGGGCGGCAAGCCCCACGCCCCCACCGGGGTAGGAGAGCATCTCGGCGAACGCCCGACACACCTCGCGATCGGCGAACCCGGGGGCCACGGCTACCATCCCCGCGCAGGCGGCTTGCGGAGGCCGAACCCGCCCTCGCGCTTGTGGGTGAAGGGCGTCGTGATGCTCTCGATGGCCGATTCCCTGGCGAGTGGCGGGATGACGAATCGCTCGTCGAAGGTCGGCATCGCCGTCAGGCGGAAGATGGCCTCGACCTCCTCTGGTGTGGTCCGGCCCTGTGCGAGCGCCGCCGTCACGTTCTCCTCCGGCACGTCCTTGGCGCTCCGCGCACGCTTGTAGATCCGGACCGCGATCATCTTCCGGTAGACGGCCGCGACCACCTCCTCGTTGCCCGCGGCGAACAGGCCGGCCATGTAGCGCAGCGGAACCCGCGCCCGCTCAAGCGAGCTGAGGAGAGGCGCCAGGCCCCGCTCGGCCGCGCCGGCGACATCGTAGTGTCCATCCTTGACCTTCGCCACGACCGGCAGCATCGGCGGAACATAGAACAGCATCGGGAGCGTGCGGAACTCGGGGTGGAGGGGCAGGGCCAGCTTCCACCGCTTGACGAACTTGTACACCGGCGACTTCTGCGCCGAATCGATCATCGCGTCGGAGATGCCGGACGCCGTCGCCGCCTCGATGGTGCGCCGATCGAAGGGGTCCTGAATGATCTCGCGGTGTCGGTCCACCAGCTCCCGCTCGGGCGCCGACGCGGTCTCCGGGATGCGATCGGCATCGTAGAGCAGGACGCCCAGATAGCGGATGCGTCCGACACACGAGTGGAAGCAGGCGGGCGCCTGGCCGCTTTCCAGGCGCGGATAGCACAGGATGCACTTCTCCGACTTCCCGGTCGACCAGTTGAAGTAGGTCTTCTTGTACGGACACCCCGAGACGCACATGCGCCAGGCGCGGCACTTCTCCTGGCTGAGGAGCACGATGCCGTCCTCACCGCGCTTGTACACGGCCCCGGCCGGGCATGCGGCGACGCAGCCCGGGTTCAGACAGTGGTTGCAGATGCGCGGCAGGTAGAAGAACACGACCCGCTCGATCTCGTTCAGCTGCTGCCGCTCCTCCTCCGTGATCCCCGCGAGATTCGGGTCGTTCCGTGCGTAGACGGGCGACCCGCCGAGGTCGTCGTCCCAGTTGGGCCCGGCCTCGATCTCCATGGGCTTGCCGGTGATCAAGGAGATGGCGCGCGCGGTCGGCTGGTCGTCCCCCTCGGGGGCCGAGAACAGGTGCTCGTAGTCGTAGGTCCACGGCTCGTAGTAGTCGTCCACGGTCGGCAGGTACGGGTTGAAGAAGATGTTCGCCAGCCCGCCCAGGCGCCCGTGGAGCTTCAGCCGCAGCTCCTCGCCCTGCTTCTCCCAGCCCCCCTTGTATCGCTGCTGGTCCTCCCAGAGGGTCGGGTAGCCGGTGCCCGGCTTGGTTTCCACGTTGTTCCACCACATGTACTCGGTGCCCTTGCGGTCGGTCCAGATGTTCTTGCACGCGATGCTGCACGTGTGGCAGCCGATGCACTTGTCCAGGTGGAAGACCATCGACACCTGCGCACGGATGTTCATGTCCGCGGCTCCTTCTCTCCTGTCGCCAGATCGGCCCGCACCGAGGCGCGCCTCACCACTCCAGCCTTTCCAGCTTGCGCACCACCGCGTAGGTGTCGCGCGTGAGGATGCCGATCGGGCCCCAGTAGTTGAAGCCGTACGTGAACTGCGCGTAGCCGCCGGCCAGCTCGACGGGGTTGATGCGCGTCCGGGTGAGGCTGTTGTGCCCGCCGGCCCGCCGCCCGCCTCGCACCTGCGACTTGGGGATGTAGATCGTGCGCTCGACGGCGTGGTAGTAGAGGCACGTCCCCGGCTGCACCCGGGAGCTGACGGCCGTGCGGGTGACGACGACGCCGTTGTCGTTGTAGACCTCGACCCAGTCGTTGTCCTCCAGACCGATCCGGTCGGCGTCCTTGTCGTTGATCCAGATCGGATCCATCCCGCGCGAAAGCGTCAGCATCCGGTGGTTGTCCTTGTACGTCGAGTGGATGTTCCACTTCCCGTGCGGGGTGATGTAGTTGAGCACCAGGCACTGGGCGTCGACCGGGCTCCCCACGATGTCTCCGGTCTTCCGGGGATCGAGCTTCGGCTTGAACGTCGGCAGGTGCTCACCGAAATCGAGATACCAGGGGTGATCGACGTAGAAGTGCTGCCGGCCCGTCAGCGTGCGCCAGGGGACGAGCCGCTCCACGTTCAGGCACCAGGCGGCGTAGGCGCGCCCGTCGTTCACCATGCCGCTCCAGCAGGGGCTGATGAGGGTGCGGCGCACCTGGCGCGTGATGTCCCCGAAGTTCATGCGCACGCCCCGCCCCGTCTCGGCCAGGTCCGCCAGCGGCAGGCCCACCCGCTCCTCCTCGTGCTTGAAGGCGGCGTGCGACACCTCGCCGTTGGTCTCGGGGGCGAGATGGAGCACGGCGTTGGCCGCGTCCAGCGCGTCTTCGAGACTCGGGTACTTCTGCCCGCCCCACTCCACGCAGCGCATGTGACGGGGATCCGGCGATCCACCCACGGGGTTCTTCAAGAGCTCGTCATAGAAGGGCGCGACGGGGATCTGCACCCCATTCCCACTGACGCCGTCCTCGCGGATCTTCGGGCCCAGAGAGATGAAGCGCTGGTACAGGGCGGCGTAATCGCGCTCCACCACCTGCAGGTGGGGCATCGTCTTCCCGGGGACGGGCTCGCACTCCCCGGCCCGCCAGTCGCGGGGCTCGGACTGCGCGAGCTCGTCGGGGGTGTCGTGCATCAGCGGAAAGGCGACCAGGTCCGTGACCGGCGCGGGAAAGACCGTCGGCGCCAGCTCGCTCACCTTCCTCGCGAAGGCCTTGAAGATCTCCCAGTCCGTCTTCGACTCCCACACGGGTGGCACTGCAGCGCCCAGCGGGTGGACGAAGGAGTGCAGGTCGGTGGTGTTCAGGTCGTTCTTCTCGTACCAGAACGCGGACGGGAGCACGATGTCGGAGTACAATGCCGAGCTGTCCATCCGGAAGTTGAGGTCGACGACCAGATCCATCTTGCCCCGCGGCGCGGGCTCGCGGAACGTGACCGTCTTGACCTTCCCCCTGGCCTGCTCCTCGGCGATGGCGTTGTCGTGCGTGCCCAGGTAGTGGCGCAGGAAGAACTCATGCCCCTTGGCGCTGGACTGGATGGCGTTCCCCCGCCAGATGATCCACACACGCGGCCAGTTCTCCGGCGCGTCGGGGTCGTCGACCGCGAACCGTGTCTTGCCGTCCTTCAGCCGCCCGACGGTCCACCGGATGACATCGTCCGCGGTCCTGGCGCCGGCGGCCGAGGCCTTTCGCACCAGATCCAGCGGGTTGCCGTCGAACTGGGGGTAGTAGGGCATCCACCCGAGCCGCACGGCCATGGCCTCGAGGTCCAGCGCGTGGCCCTTCGCCCAGCGGGTGCGGGGCGGGATCGGCGCGTAGTCGGTGAACTCGCCCTCGTAGCGCCACTGGTCGCTGTTGACATAGTGCCAGGTCGGCGTCTGCTGGCGCCGCGGCGGCTTCACCCAGTCCAGGGCGAAGGCGAGGCTCGTCCAGGGGGCCACGAGCGTGAGCTTCTCCTGGCCGACGTAGTGGTTCATGCCGCCGCCGTTGACCCCGCAGCAGCCGCACAGCATGAGCGCCGTGATGGGCGCCCGGTAGGCGAGGTTGTTGTTGTACCAGTGGTTGATGCTCGCGCCGATGATGATCATCGAGCGCCCCTGGGTCGCCTCGGCGTTGGCGGCGAACTCGCGGGCCAGGCGAATGACGGTGTCGCGGCCGATGCCCGTGTACTGCTCTTGCCAGGCCGGCGTGTAGGGCGCCATCTGGTCGTAGCTCGCGGGGTACTCGCCGGGCAACCCGCGGCCCACGCCGAACTGCGCCATCAGCAGGTCGAAGGCGGTCGCGACGGGCACCCGGCCCTCGCTCGTCTCCACGTAGCGGACCGGCACCCCGCGGAGAGCTCCCTTGGCCGAGGCGAACTCGTAGAAGGAGACCTGGAGCACGTCCTCCTGCTGGCCGAGGAAGCTCAGCATGGGGTCGATGGGGCTGTCATCCAGCCCATCTTCCATCTTGAGATTCCACTTCCCCTTCTCGCGGCTCCACCGGAAGCCCACGGTGCCCTTGGGCATGCGCGGCTCGCCGCTCCTCCGGTCGTAGACCAGCAGCTTCCAGTCGCCGTTCTCGACGTCCTGGTAGCGCGGCAGGCGGCCGGCGCGCAGCAGGCGCCCGGGGCGGTAGCCGCGCTCATCCTGCTCGAGGACGACCAGGAAGGGGCCGTCGCTGTAGCGCGTGAGGTAGTCCACGAAGTACGGCACCTGCCGCTCGGCGTGGAACTCCTTGAGGATGACGTGGTTGACCGCCATCCACAGCGCGGTGTCCTGCCCGGCCTGGATCGGGATCCACCAGTCGGAGTACTTGGCCACCTGGCTGAGGTCCGGAGCGATGACGACGAACTTGGCCCCTTCGTGGCGCGCCTCCGCGACGAAGTGAACGTCGGGGGTGCGCGTCATGTTGAGGTTCGCGCCCATGGAGATGATGTACTTCGAGTTGTACCAGTCCGCGCTCTCGCAGACGTCCGTCTGATCGCCCCAGATCTCCGGAAACGCGTTGGGGAGATCGGCGTACCAGTCGTAGAAGCTCATGTTGACGCCCCCGAACAGCTGCAAGAAGCGGGAGCCGGCGGCGTACGAGAGGTAGGACATGGCCGGGATGGGGGAGAAGCCGAACACGCGATCGGGCCCCCACTTCCTCGCCGTGTACAGGCACGAGGCGGCAACGATCTCCAGGACCTCGTCCCACGCGGCGCGCCGGAAGCCCCCCTTGCCGCGGGCGCGATGGTACCGCGCCCGCTTCACCTCGTCCTCGACGATGGAGCCCCAGGCCTCCACCGGGTTCGCGTGCCGCGCCCTCGCCTCGCGCCAGAGATCCATGAGGGCGCCCCGCACGTACGGATACTTCACCCGGATAGGGCTGTACACGTACCAGGATGCCGAGATCCCCCGCTGGCACCCGCGCGGCTCGTAGGGCGGGAGATTCGACTCCAGGAGCGGGTAGTCGGTCTGCTGCATCTCCCAGGTGATGATGCCGTCCTTGACGTGGATCGCCCACGAGCAGCCGCCAGTGCAGTTGACCCCGTGCGTGCTGCGGACGACGTTGTCGTGCTGCCACCGGTTCCGGTAGAACTCCTCCCACTGCCGGCCCCGGGGGTTCACGAGATCCTGGATCCAGCCCATGGTCACGCCCTCCGCGGCGCTGCCATCGCGCGCTTGCTCGTCACCGATTCGTCAACGGGGTCGCCCGGCGCGCCGGCCGCGTCCCTTCGACCATGCGCCGCCGCACGCCCGTGAGGCGTCGGCGCCAGGACAGGTGCACGATGCCGGCGAGCACGGCGGCTCCCGCAATCGCCAGCACCGTCAGCTGGCCCACCGCCGCCGGGGAGCGCTCGATGACCGCCGCCTGCGCCATGAACGTTCGCAGGTGTGCCTGCTCCTCGACGGTGAGCGGGCGGCGCCCGAAGATGGGACTCATCGTCGGGAAGGGGATGGCCGCCAGGACGGAGGCCAGACCCGCGTCGCCACCGTACTTCGAGAGGGCGAGCGTCAGGTCCGGGCCGAGGGCCCCGCCGCCGAGCGCCCCGATCCCGGCGATGCTGTGGCAGGCCATGCACGGGGGGCCACCGGCCTGGAGCCGGCGGGTGCCCATGAACAGCTCCTTGCCAACCGCGGGATTTCCCGCTACCAGCGGGGCCGCGCCCGCCCGCGCGCCTCCCGGGCCCCCGCCGGCGGGCGCGGCCTCCAGGTAGGCGACGAGCGCCGCCGACTGCTCGCCGGTGAGCCCCTGATTGGGCATCGGCACGCTCCTGTACTTCGCGAGGAGCTCCGTGGCGATCGGGTCCTTCTCCGCGAGCACCCTGTCCGGGGCCGAGATCCAGCGCGTCAGCCAGGCACGGTCGCGGCGGGAGGTCACGCCGGCCAGGTCGGGGCCGACTCGGTCACCCTGGCCGATCGTGTGGCAGGCGGTGCATTTCTCCTGGAACAGCCCCCGGCCCTGCTCCACCTGCTGTCCGAATGCCACAGCCGCACCTCCGCCGATGACTCCCGCAACGAGCAGCATGGCGAGGCCTCGCGGAACCAGAACACCTCTCATGGGCGCACCTCTCGCCTTCTCGCGCTCAGCCATGAACCGATGGGTGGGGCCAGGGGGCCCGCCCCCCTCCGTCGCGGACGCCGACGCGATCTGCTCCAGCGTGGTCTGTTCGAGGGTGCGCCGGAGCATCGGCTTGCGTACTCGCTTTCGCGGTTGAGTCTCACAAGAGTCAAAAGACCGCTCAGGTCTACTGACATCTGAGGCCCGATCTCTCATGGACTCAATAGGAAGGGCGGCTCATTTTTGTGGGCCATGCGGCCGAGGGACGGGGGTCGGTGGACGCCATATCATGACGCCCGTCATATCCTGCCCGGGTCGCGTCGACGATCGTCAGCCTGGACCGGCGGACGAGACTGCCTCCGGGTGGCTACAGGACGTCTTCAGCGGTTTTGTGGATCGCTGCCATCACGCCTCAGGAGGAACAGCACCTGTTACCGGCGCCGCCGGGTCACGGGACCCGGACGGGCGGCGGACCTCCGGGTGTCGTGCTCTGCGAGCATGCGGAGCGCGACATCGTCCTCCCGGTCGCCCTCGACGCGCTGGAGCGCCGCGTTGCGGGGCCGGGAGCCCACGAACTGATCCTCAAGGTCTGGCCGAGCTGGAGCGAAGAAGGACCGGCGGCTTCACGCCCCGACGCGCTAGCGCCGTCGGGCCGTGAGCCTCGAGGCCCGGGGACTCCGTCGGGGCGTCGTCGCGGCGACCTGCGCGAGCGTGATGCCCTCCAGGATCTCCTTGAGCGTCGGTCGCAGCTTCTCGCCCCACTGGCGGTGGACGAGGCACGGATGCTGCGGGTCGCACCGCGAGGGCCAGAACGCGCATCGCTCGAACAGGCCCGGGCCCTCGATTGCCTCGATGATCTCGCGCATCGTGACGCTTTTCGCCGGCCGCATGAGCGAGTAGCCCCGAACCAGCCCGCGATGAGAGCGGACCAGGTGTTGCCGGCGAAGCTTCAGAAAGATCTTGGCAAGGAAGCGCGCGGGGAGATCTCCGGCTTCGGCAATCTCCTGAAGGAGCATCACGGTGCCGGGCGGCCGGTTGGCCAGGACCCGCAGTCCTTCCAACCCGTATTCACTCTCTCGGCTGAGTCGCATGTGGGTCACAGGGCGAGCTGAGTCGCTCCGTTCATGCTGGACGAAGCGGGGCTCCCGCGTCCATGAGGCAAACGTCTCATTGTCCTGGAAGTTGGCCGCGTGAAGGCGTCGCTCATCGACGCCACGACGGCCGGGGTCTTCGCGAACGCTGACGCCGTCGGGCTCGGGGGCATGGAGAGCCCCGAGGCCCTCGAGGCGGTCCGCGAGCTGCACCGCCGCCGCGAGCAGATCCGGGCGGTGGCGGGGGTCCGGATGGGCCTCGCGGTGAGCTCCGATCAGGCGACCCGCCATTCCCCTTCGATCCATCTATTGTCTTACGAGCCCTTAGCGGCGATGGGCGTCAGGCTTCCGCTGGTGCACTGTTGCTGGCGCAACGCAAGTCTGACCCCTACGATCGCCACCCCAGCGTTTCTTTGGCCGCCGGGCTCATCAGCTCGGGGGTCCAGGGCGGGTCCCACACGAGCTCCACGGGAACCGCCTTAACCCCGTCGAGCTTCCGGAGCGCCCGCTCCACCTCTTGAGCCAGGAAGTCCCCGACCGGGCAACCCGGCGACGTCGTCGTCATCCTCACACGGACGGTCCCGGCATCGATCGCAACCTCATAGACGAGCCCCAGGTTGACGACGTCCACGGGGATCTCCGGATCGTAGACCTGCTTCAAGGCCTCGAGGGTCTCCTCCTCGCTCGGACCCATCACTCACGCCTCCCAGCCGAGTCTCACGGCCCGAATACTATTGACCAAGAAGAGAAGAATCGCCAGGACATTGGCGAAGCCGCTCCACGCCGGCGCGCCGAGCGCGAAGCCGAGATCGCCGCATACCCGCGCCAGCACCGAGAGGTGGAGCAGCCCGAGATGCGCGTAGAAGGCGGGACGAAACGGCAGGGCGATCCCGAGAACGGACGGAAGGATGATTGGCGCGTGGCCGAAGATCATGGAAAAGACAAACCCCAGAAAGATGGAATGGAGCATGGCGTCATAGAACGGGCCGGCTGTGAACCGATCCGCGAAGCGGAACCACAGCAGGCCGCCGACTCCGAGCCAGACGTAGCCCGGGAGCAGGCAGAGCGCCATGTAGCGCGGGAGACCAGCCTGGCGGACCGTGCGCCAGGCGATGTCGTTCCGCAGGAGCCAGACACCCAGTGCCACGAGGCCGATCCCGGCGAGCCGCACGCCGAACTCGGGGGCGGAGAGGCCGGCCAGGAGGCCCAACAGGAACAGCCCGCCCGCCGCGACAAACCCAGCCCGACTCCAGGCCCCGAGGCACATCAGGCGCGAGATCTCCAGGCGCTCGCCGGCAATGGTCAGAACCAGGAAGCCGATCCACCACGGGGCCACCCGATAGAGCGGCTCGCCCCGATGCCAGAGCAGCGTTCCCGCGAGCCAGCTCGCGGCGCCGAGCCCCATGGCGGCCAGATAGAGCGTCGGATGCTGGCGGAAGAGCACCACGAAGATCGCGACCAGGACCACACTCCCCG
>JACPIQ010000034.1 GCA_016188005.1 Candidatus Rokuibacteriota bacterium
CCGTAAGATCATCGGGAGGTCCTCCTCTTTCGCCAGCGAGAGGGGAGGACGGGAAGAGGGGCGAGCGGCCTGTTGGGTGCACCCCAGCAGGTGCCGGAAGCGCGGCTCGAGGACATAGACGTAGACCTCCTTGCGGGCCCCGTGGTACACGTAGCCGGGGCCGGATTTGCCATGGCCCGCCGTCTGGCCGAGGCCGTGCCAGTTGGCCGCGCGGTAGCACGTCCCGGTGAACCGCGCGGGATCCACGAAGGTCTCCACCAGCCAGAGGCGCGTCCCGAACCGCACCGCCCAATCCTGCGGGAGGCGGGCCAGGGCGCGGGCCAGCACGTGGGAGGCGAGGTTCTTGATCGCGACCCAAGGCAGGATGAGAAACCGGCTGTTGTTGACCACCCGGTCCAGATGGGCTTGCCGCTGCGCCGCGGACCAGCCAATCCACTGGTCCCGCACGCGCAGGGTGCGGGCGGGGGCGCTGAAGGACAGGGCCGCCACGGGTCGACCCTGGAGGAAGGCGAGGTACTTGAGGCGGTGGCCCAAGAGCTTCTGATACCCGAGATAATGATACCGGCGGACCAGCTGATCCCACAGCGGCTCCGCCGGCGAGTGGCTGGCCACCGCGATCGTGATCGGCGCCCAGGTCCGCAGATCGCCCCGCATCGGCGCGGTGTCGAGGGGAGCCTCGTCCGGCGCGGGACGCAAATGGCGGCCTGATCGAACACGTTCCGGCATGCTGATGTCGGCCCTGGCACAAGGCGCAGGCCTCCTGTGCTGCCGAAAGCTGCGTTCCCTCTCGGCAAGCGGATGGCGCCCTCTCTCACGCGCCCTGATGCCAGCTATGGTACACGCCGCCATGTAGCTTGTCTACTAAAAAAAGGTCGCTGTAGTGCTAGCCTGGATTTTCACGCGACCGAGTGGTGCTAACAGGTTGGCCGCAACCCTTGGGGTTCGCCCCCGGCCGTTGCGAGGGAAAACCCGTCGGACCCACGGCCAGAAGGGTTATTGTGTATGGTGTACTGATAGGATCGAAAGGCCATCCCTTGATCCCATGTGGTCCTGGTCCCCCTCCGGCCTGGCACGGTTTGCGCCGGCCCGCTGCCGTCGGAGGAGGCGGGGCGGGGCAGGCGTTGGACGAATCTGCTTGACGCCTACCCAGGAAGATAGTATACGCATTATGCAGGATGTCTTCACCGAATGCGATAACGGATCCGGCGGCCTATTTCCTGGAGCCCCAGCATCCCCGCCAGCGCCAGTACGAGGCCCTGCGGGCCTTCTTCGCCGAGGGGCAACCCTCGGGGGTGGCGGCGTGGCAGTTCGGCTACCCGCCCGGGTCCTTCCGCGTGCTCTGCCACAAGTTCCGGGCGGGGGCCCTGGGCCCCCTCTTCCGCGACCTGCCCCGGGGCCCGCAGGTCCAGGCCAAGAAGGAGCCGGCCCGCCCCCTGATCGTGGCCCTGCGCAAGCAGAACCTCTCCATCTACGACATCCACGACGCCCTGACGCAGCAGGGCCACCGCCTCAGCCTGACCGCGATCCACGAGGTGCTGCGGGCCGAGGGCTTCGCCCGGCTGCCCCGGCGGCGCGACGAGGAGCGGCCCCCGCGGCCGCGGCCCGAGCGGGCCGCGGTGGCCGATGTGCGCCAGTTCGCCCTGGCCCCCCGTACGGTGCCCACCACCCTGGGCGGCCTGTTCCTGTTCCTCCCCTGGCTGGTCCGCCTCGACGTGGAAGGGCTCCTCGCGGGCGCCCAGTTCCCCGGCACCCGCATGCTCCCCGCCGCGCAGGCCGTGCGGGCCGCCCTGGCCCTGAAGCTGACGAGCACCGAGCGCAAGAGCTACGTCATGGACCTGGTCTTCGACGAGGGGCTGGCCCTGTGGACGGGGCTGAACGTCCCGCCCACGACCACGTTCCTCAGCCAATACTCCGGCCGTTTGGGGCCCCGGCGCCTGGCGGCCCTGCTGGAGGGGTGGGTCCGGACCCTGCGGGCGCAGGACCTCCTCCCGGGGCACTCCTTCAATCTGGACTTCCACTCGATTCCCTTCTTCGGGGCGGACGAGTTCGTGGAGAAGCACTACCTCTCCCGGCGGAGCCGCCGGCAGCGGAGCGTGCTGGCCTTCCTGGTCCAGGACGCCGACACCCGGGTGCTCTGCTACTGCGACGCGGATCTGCGCAAGGGGGAGGAGGCCGACCAGGTGTTGGCCTTCGTCCGCTTCTGGACGCGGCAGACCGGCCAGCCGCCCCCCCACCTGGTCTTCGACGCCCAGCTCACCACCTACCGCAAGCTCCGCGAATTGCACGGCCTGGGGGTGCTCTTCCTCACCCTGCGGCGCCGCTCGCCGGGCGTCCTGCGGGAGATCGCCCAGCAGCCCCGCGGGGCGTGGCGCACGGTGCACCTGGACGTGCCCCGGCGGCTCTACCAGACCCCCAAGGTCATCGAGCAGCGGGTGTGGCTCAAGGAGTACGGGGGGGAATTGCGCCAGCTCTTCGTCAAGGACCTCGGCCACGAACACCCCACCGTGCTCCTGACCAACGATGTCCGCACGACCCCCGCGGCCCTCATCCTCCGCTCCGCCCGGCGCATGCTCATCGAGAACGGCCTGGCCGACGCCGTGAACTTCCTCCACCTCGATGCCCTCAGCTCCGCCGTGGCCCTCAACGTGAGCTTCGATGTGCTGCTGACCACCATGGCCACGGGGCTGTATCGCCTGTTGGCCCTCAAGCTCCGGGGGTTCGAGCGGGCCCAGCCCCGCCAGATCTGGCGCCGCTTCCTCAAGAGCCCCGCCCAGGTGTCCGTCACCGAGCGGGAGGTGGTCGTGGAGTTGCCCCGTCGGGCTCACAATCCGATCCTCATCGCCTCGGGCTTACTCGAGGAGCGGACCGTGGTGCCCTGGTGGAACGGCCGCAGCCTGCGCTTCGAGATCCCCTGACCTTGTGGTCCGAAGTGTTAGTCCTTTTAGTGGCGTGAAAATCCAGTGCTAGTACTACTACGTTAAGTTATTCTTGACTTGCCTCGGAGTCTGTCGTATGCTGCGACTCCATGAACACCAAGGAGCTTGCGCGCTGCCGCGCCCGATTGGAGCGCTTCCTGGGGGATCTGCTCGCCCCGCTCGGGCGCAAGGATCGCCGTCACTGGGGCGAGGTCTACGTCCGCGGCCTGCTCCTCGACGGGGAGCGCAAGTCCATCGAGCCGCTGGCCCAGCGCCTGCCCGACGGCGATGTCCAGGCATTGCAGCAACTCCTCGGGCAGAGCCCCTGGGACGAGACGCCGGTGCGCGCCCACCTGGCCCAGCGCATGGCGCACGAGTTGAGCCCCGGGGCGGCCTGGGTGGTGGACGAGGTCGGCTTCCCCAAGCAGGGGAAGCACTCCGTCGGCGTCGCCCGGCAGTACTGTGGCACCTTAGGGAAGGTGGGCAACTGCCAGGTGGCCGTCTCCCTGAATTTCACCACCGACGACGGCAGCTTCCCCGTGGACTGGCGCCTGTATCTGCCCCAGCGCTGGACGGCCGATCCCGCCCGGTGCGCGGCGGCGGGGGTCCCGGCGGACACCCCCTTCCAGACAAAGTGGGAACTCGCCCTGGCCTGCTGCGATCAGGCGCGGGCCTGGGCGGTGCCCGACGGGGTCGTCCTGGCGGATAGCGGCTATGGGGACGTCCCCGCGTTCCGCGAGGGGCTGGAGGCCCGCGGCCTCCGCTACGTCGTCGAGGTCGACCGCACCGGCCTGGTGTGGACGACGCCCCAGACGCGGCAGCCGGTCCCCTACCGCGGCCGGGGGCCGCGCCCCAAGCCGCAGTACGTGGGGCCGCCGCCCGAGGCCGTCACGGCCGTGGCCCGCCGGCTGCCCCGCACCGCGTGGCGGACGATCCGCTGGCGCGAGGGAACCAAGGGGCCCATGGAGAGCCGGTTCGCCGCCTGCCGCGTCCAGCCGGCCCCCGGGTACCGCGAGGGGGCCCCGGAGCAGCCGGTGGGCTGGCTCCTCATCGAGTGGCCCCTGGGGGCGGAGGCCCCGCTCAAGTACTGGCTGGCGAACCTGCCGGCCGCCACGACGCTGCGGCGCTTGGTGCGCTGGGCGAAGAGCCGCTGGCGCATCGAGCAGGACTACCGCCAGCTCAAGCGTGAGCTCGGCCTGGATCACTTCGAGGGGCGCGGGTGGCGCGGGTGGCATCATCACGTCACGCTCGTCTCCGTGGCCTACGCCTTCCTCATGCTCGAAGCGCTGCGCGGAAAAAAAAACTTCTGGATGGACCCTGCCGAGGACGCGCCGGGAGATCCAGCGGCTCCTGGCGACGTGGACGGGGATGTGCCGCACGTGCGGCCAGCGGGTTGAGGGCTTGTGGATCGACTCGTCATGAACTTAACGTAGTAGTACTAGCACAATTCCAGTCATCGCCTTGCTCCACGCCTTCGGCCTGAGCCAGGGACTCGCCGCATTTCTCCTTGACGGGCGCCGGGGCATTTGATATGAGGAGCCCACCTTCCGGAAAACCACGTGGTGGAGTGAGGGTAGGAGCAAGGCCGTGGCCCCGGGGGAGCATCGTTCGCCCCCAACCAGCCGCCGTTGCGCACAAGGAAGGCCCTGTGCGGATCCTAACGCCGCACAGGGCTTTTTCGTCTTGGCCCCGGTCCCTGGGGGGGCTGGTCAAGGCCGCGCCCCACCTCAGGTCGGCGCATCGAAGGGGCGGCCCAGGCATGTGCTCGGTGCGGCGGGCCGCCGCCGCGCCATCCGCACGTGCTGAATGCGCGGGCGGGGCTGATGCCCGCG